>JAJXUS010000052.1 GCA_021782675.1 Acidobacteriota bacterium | reverse complement strand
GACCGGCAGAAGAAGACGCAGAAGGCCATGGCCGCCTACAAGGCGGCGCTTGCGATGCAGCCCGATAACATTGACGCGCAGCGCGGGTTGGCGGAAGATCTGCTGCTGCAGAACGATACGGACTCCGCGCTGAAGCTGTATGAAGGCATCACCACGCAGGATCCCGAGGACGCGCACTCATTTCTGCGGCTGGCGGAGCTGGAACGGTCGGTGGGCCATCTCCGCAAGGCCCAGGCGGCGCTGGAGCACGCCCGCGCGCTGGATCCAGACTCCGTCGAGCTGCATTACAACGAGGCGATGATCGACGAGTCCGAAGGCCACCTTACAGAGGCGGCGGATACGTTATCGCGCCTGGCCATGGCGACCTCGCGGCCGGACGGTCAGTACTCCGCGGACGAAAAGAACAATCGCGCCATCTTTCTGTCCCGGCTGGCCGGGGTGTATCGCGAACAGAGCAAGACGCAGGAAGCCGTGCAGACGTATCAGCAGTTGATTCCGCTGGGCGGCGATTATGCGGCGCGTGGCTATCAGGGCATTGTGGATACCTACCGCGACGCCAAGATGTATCCGCAGGCGACGGCGGCCGCGGAGCAGGCAGCGAAGGCGCAGCCGGCAAACTCCGATCTGCAGTTGACCCTGGCGACTGAGCTGGCGGATACGGGCAAGGCCAAGGAAGGGATTGACCTGGCGAAGACGCAGGTGAAAGGCGGACCGAATGATCGCGTAGCGTGGCTGACCCTGGGGCAGATTTACACGCGGCTGCGCAAGTGGAAGGATGCGTCGAACGCAATCGACCAGGCCGACAAGCTGAGCACCACCGACCCGGAAAAGGCCCTGATCGCGTTCCTGCGCGGAGCGCTCGAGGAGCGGCAGAAGCATATTCCGCAGGCCGAGCAGAGCTTTCGCCAGTCGCTGCAACTGGACCCGGAGAACGCTCTGACGCTGAACTATCTGGGCTATATGCTGGCGGACCGCGGGCAGAACCTGCCGGAGGCGCTGGCGCTGGTGCAACACGCGGTCAAGCTCGACCCGGAGAATGGCGCCTACCTGGACTCCCTGGGCTGGGTGCACTACAAGATGGGCCAATATTCGCAGGCGCTGCAGACGCTGCAAAAGGCCATCGCGCTGATCCCGACCGACCCGACCGTGCATGACCATCTGGGTGAGGTGTACGCTGCGACCGGCAATCTGCAGGGTGCCATCACGCAATGGCAAAGCTCCCTGCAGGATTATGCCAACTCCGTGCCGGCGGATGCGGAGCCGGCGGACGTGAGCAAGGTTCGCAAGCGCCTGGATAAGGCGAAGGCGAAGCTTGCCAAAGAGCAGGCTCACGCCACCGAGCCACGCAAGCCCTGAGAATGCGTCCGACGTCGCTGCGTCCGTGCTCGGTGCGGGGCAACGCCGGGGACCCGCTGTCGGCGCGTCTGCACGCTGAACCGCGCCACGGCTACCGCGCCCCCTTTCAACGCGACCGCGACCGCATCATTCACTCCCGCGCCTTCCGGCGGCTGGCTGGAAAGACGCAGGTTTTTACCCATCGCTCCTCCGACCACTTCCGCAGCCGCCTGACGCATACGATCGAAGTGACACAGATTGCGCGCACCGTCGCCGCCGCGCTCGATCTGAATGAGGACCTGAGCGAAACGCTCGCGCTGGCGCACGACATCGGCCATCCGCCCTTTGGCCATGCGGGGGAGCAGGCGCTGGATGCGCAACTGCGTCCGCACGGGCTGCGCTTCGATCACAATCTGCACGCGCTGCGCGTAGTGGAGTTTTTTGAGCAGCGCTACGCGGCTTTTCGCGGGCTGAATCTGACGCTCGGGGTGCGGGAAGGCATCATCAAGCACTCGCGGGACTATGTACCGCAGGATCACCCGGAGCTGCGCGAATATCTGCTGGAATCGCGGCCGCCGCTGGAAGCTCAATTGATCGACCTGTCTGACGAGATTGCATACCTGACCGCAGATATGGACGACGGTATGGAAGCAGGCATCCTCGACATTGAAGACCTGCGTGCCAACGTCGCATTGTTTGCGCGCTTTTATGAGGAAGCCGCGAAAAAATATCGCGTGGAGCCCAAGCTGCTGGCGAGCGAGGGGCTGCGGCGCATGCTGAACGCGCTGGTCGACGACCTGGTGAACACCACCTATGCGCGGGTGCAGCAGTACGGGTGTGCCAGCGTGGGTGACGTCCGGGCCGCGAACGAGCGCCTGGCGCAGCTATCGCCGGAGATGGAGCAGCTTCGCGCGCAGGCCAAGCAGTATCTGTTTCGCAGGCTGTACCACGCGGAGGACTTGAATCGCGGCCACGCGCTAGCGGAGGAAGCCATCTCCGGACTGTTCAGGCACTGGATGCAGAATCCTGAGAGCCTGCCGCAATCGCAGCAGGCCCACGCTGCGCAGGAAGGCCTGCCGCGAGCGATTGTCGATTACATCGCCGGCATGACGGACGCATATTGCGTGGAGCAATGGCGGCTGGTCGGCGGCGATCGGCGCGGTTGAACCGGCAGGGTTGCAGCAGGCTTCCAACCGGCCGCCTCGGCTGGGTACACTGAACGCGATGCCCCACAGCGACAGCCATTCCACCAGTACTGAGCAACAAAACGAAAAGCCCTTGAAGAAGCAGGGCAGAGTGCGCGGCGGCGCGATTGCCGCGGGAGTCGGCGCGGCGGCAATTCTGGCAGCCGGTGGCTACGCCTATGCCGGCATGTCGCCCAGCTCTCAATTTTTCGGCGCATGCGTGGTCGCACCGGATCGTCCGGACGAGATTGCGTTGACCTATGACGACGGCCCAGGCGCGAGCGATACGCTGCGGCTGCTGGATGTGCTGGCGCGGCACGACGTGCGCGCGACATTTTTTCTGATCGGGCGATTTGTCCGGCAGTATCCGCAGATCGCGCGCTCCGTTGCTGCCGCAGGACACCTGATCGGCAATCACACGATGACGCATCCGCTGCTGCTGGCCCGGCCGCTGAATTTTATTGAGCAGCAGATTTGCGACTGTAACGCCGCGATTGAAGATGTCCTTGGCATGGAGGTGCGATGGTTCCGGCCGCCGCACGGGGGCCGTCGGCGCGTGATTCTGCGGCTGGTGGAAGAGCTGGGCATGCAGACCGTTCTGTGGAATGCGATGGGCTATGACTGGAAGCCCACCACGGCGGATGCGGTGGAGCGCCACGTTCTGCGCAGCTTCTGGCGGAACCAGCTTCGCGGGCGGGCGACCAATGTTCTGCTGCATGACAGCAGTCAGATGGACAATCCCCAGGATCGCAGCCATACCGTTGCCGCCACGGACCGCCTGATCCAGTTCTGGCGCGCACACTTTCAGGAGAGCGGCGTAACCTGCCGCTTTGTCACGCCGGAAGCCTGGGCCTAGACGGGTGCAATTTCGGCGAAGGCCCGTTTGGCGGCAGCGAGCGTCTGCTCTACTTCCGCGGTGCCGTGGGCGGTGCTGAGAAATGCAGCCTCAAACTGCGATGGCGGCAGCCAGACGCCCTGGTCGAGCATGGAGCGGTGAAAGCTGGCGAAGGCTGCTGTGTTGCTGCGTGCCGCAGAGTCAAAATCCGTGACGGGCGACGCCTGAAAAAACCACGTCCACATGGCGCCGGAGCGGTTCACGCTGATTGGAATGCCGGCTTCGGCGGCGAGCTCTGCCACGCCCTGCACGACCTGCCGCGCCACCTGCTCGAGCTGCGGATAGATTTCGGACTCGCGTTCCAGCAACTGGCGAAGAGCGGCAATGCCAGCGGCCATCGCGAGCGGATTGCCGCTGAGCGTGCCTGCCTGGTAGACCGGGCCGAGCGGGGCCAGCATCTGCAGAATCTCGGCACGGCCGCCGAAGGCGCCGCACGGCAGACCGCCACCGAGAATTTTTCCCAGGCAGGTCAGGTCCGGCGTGATGCGATACAACTGCTGCGCGCCGCCCAGCGCCACGCGGAAGCCGGTCATCACCTCGTCAAAGATCAGGAGTGCCCCGTCGCGCTGCGTAATGCGGCGCAGCGCTTCCAGATAGCCGGGGGCGGGCAGAATGCATCCTGCGTTGCCCACGATGGGTTCGACGATGATGCAGGCGATCTGCTCCGGGAAGCGCGCAAAGGCCGCTTCCACGGCGGCGATGTCATTGAATGGCAGCGCCAGCGTATGCTGCGTGGCGGCCGCCGGGACGCCCGCGGATCCGGGAATTCCCAGCGTGGCCACGCCGGAGCCTGCCTTGACCAGCAGTGCATCGGCGTGGCCGTGATAGCAGCCCTCGAACTTGATGAATAGATTGCGGCCGGTGAAGGCGCGCGCCAGCCGGATCGCCGACATCGTCGCCTCTGTGCCGGAGTTGACGAAGCGCAGCATCTCGATCGACGGGAAGGCGCGCTGGACCAGGCTGGCCAGCTCCGCCTCCGTAGGGGTGGATGCGCCAAAGCTGGTGCCGCGCGCGGCTGCCTGCTGCACGGCGGCGACGATGTGCGGTTCGGCATGGCCCAGGATCATGGGGCCCCAGGAGCCGAAATAGTCGATGTATAGGTTGCCGTCGGCGTCCCAGAGCGACGCCCCCTCCGCGCGGACGACGAACGGCGGGTCGCCGCCGACGGCGCGAAAGGCGCGAACGGGCGAGTCCACGCCCCCTGGCAGCAGGCCTTCGGCGCGGCGCTGCAGTTCCCGGGAGACGGCGAGTGGGCGAGTGGAAGAGCGGGGCTGCGTCACGTTCCAGTATAGGAGCGGGCGGCGCGATTTTCCCGGCGGCCCGTGGTCCATTGGCCGGGAACGCGATGCTACACTGATGCTTCCCGGAACTCATGCGAGCTGGCGCGCCCGGCATAAACAGGGCCCAAAGGCTCGTCGGCTACCAGTATTGCCATCTCCGTTGAAAGACGATCCGTGCCGACTGCGCCATCAAAAAAGAACGCCGCCTCAGTAACCTACGCCGACGCCGGCGTCGATATTTCCAGCGGGGATCGCGCCAAGCAGCGCATCAAATATCTCGCGCAGCGCACCTTTACCAGGCAGGTGCTGAGCGAAATCGGCGGGTTTGGCGGCCTGTTTCGGCTGGACACGGCGCGCTATCCAAACCCGGTGCTGGTTTCCAGCGCTGACGGCGTCGGCACCAAACTGAAGCTGGCATTTGAGCTGAACACTCACCATACGGTAGGCGCCGACCTCGTGAACCACTGTGTGAACGACATTGCTGTGCAGGGCGCGACACCGCTGTTCTTTCTGGATTATCTGGCGACGGGCAAGCTGGACGCTGCCGTCACGGAAAAGGTCGTCTCGGGCCTGGCGGATGCGTGCCGCGCCAACGGCTGCGCGCTGATTGGTGGCGAAACAGCGCAGATGCCCGGTTTTTATGCGGACGGCGAGTATGACCTGGCCGGCTTTATCGTCGGGGTGGTGGAGCGAGAGAAGCTTGTCACCGGTGCGGACATCAAGGCGGGCGATCTGCTGATCGGGCTGCCATCGACCGGGCTGCACACCAATGGCTACTCCCTGGCGCGCAAGTTGTTTTTTGAGGTTGCCGGGTATTCGCCGGATCGCTACATCAACGAGCTGCGCGAGAAGGCTGCGGCCGCGCTGATGAAGACACACCGCAGCTATCTGAGTGTGATCCGCAAACTGACAACGCCCGGGCTGGTCCAGGGGATGGCGCATATTACGGGCGGAGGAATCACGGAAAATCTGCCGCGCATTCTGCCCAAAAATGTAAGCGCTGTGATCGAGCTGGGTTCGTGGCCCGTGCTGCCAGTGTTTGAACACCTGCGCGCCCTGGGAAACGTGGAGCATGAGGAGATGTTCCGAACCTTCAACATGGGCGTCGGGCTTATTTGCGTTCTGCGCGCGGAGCATTACAAGCGCGCCAAGGGTGTGCTGGACCGCATGAATGAGCCGCACTTTGTCATCGGTAAGATTGTCAAAGGCGACCGGCGCATCCTGTACAGCTGAGTTCTTCCATGACGCAAATTGGCGTTCTGCTCTCCGGCCGCGGTTCCAACTTTCTCGCGATTGCTGACACCATTGAGCGCGGCGAAATCCCGGGCGCCCGCATCGCTGCCGTACTTTCCAATGTCGCAGGCGCTCCCGGAATCCACGCCGCGCAGGCGCGCGGGCTGCACACCGCAACCGTGGAGTCGCGCGGATGCAAGCGCGCGGAGCACGATGCGGCGATGCTCGAGCGGCTGCGGGATGCAGGCGTCGAGCTGGTATGCCTGGCGGGGTACATGCGGCTTTTGTCACCCGGCTTCGTCGATGCGTATCCGCAGAAGATTCTCAACATCCACCCTTCACTGTTGCCCGCGTTTCCGGGCCTCGATGCGCAGCGACAGGCGCTGGCCTACGGGGTGCGCGTCACTGGCTGCACCGTGCATTTTGTGGACAAGGAGCTGGACCACGGGCCGATTGTGCTGCAGCGGACCGTGCCGGTTCTGGACACAGATGATGAGGCGGCGCTCGCGGCGCGAATTCTGGAGCAGGAGCATTTGGCATACCCCGAAGCGATTGCGCGGGTGTTGAGTGGCCGCTATCACTTTGCCGGCCGGCGCTATGTGCTGCGGGATGCGCCAACAATGGCGGCAGGAGGAACGCATTGATCGCCTTCACCAAAGCGCATGCCTGCGGGAATGACTTTCTGGTGGTGGATGAGCCAGTTGCGCCGGAGTCGATGCCCGCGGTTTCGAAAATGCTGTGCGCGCGAAACACGGGCGTGGGTGCGGATGGCGTGGAGTTTCTTTCACTCGCCGGCAATGGCGCGTACTCCATCCGCTTGTTCAATGCAGACGGTTCGGAGGCGGAGATCTCCGGCAATGGAACGCGCTGTGTCGCCGCCGTGCTGGCGCAGCAGGATGACGCCGACAAATTTGCGCTGCACACGGGAGCCGGGCTGCGGCGATGCCGGATTATCAGCCGGGAAGGGCCGCGCTACACGATTGAAACGGAGATGGGCATCCCGGTGGTGGCGGCGAAAACGATCACGCTCGGAGATGGCTCATCGATCGACGGAACTTTTGTCGATATGGGCAATCCACACTTTGTGATCTTTGAGGATGGTCTACCAGCCAGCACCTCAGAGACACCCTGGCAGCAGGTGGGCGCGGAGATCTGCGGACACAGCGCTTTTCCGCATGGCGTGAATGTCGAATTTGTGCGTGTTACAAGTACACATAACGTCTTCTTCCACATCTATGAGCGCGGCGTGGGACCGACGCAATCATCCGGAACCGGAACCTGCGCCACCGCAGCTGCTGGGATGGTATTCCGCAATCTGCAGCGCACGGTGACCGTCTGCTCCGAGGGTGGTGAGCAGCGCGTGACTTGGCCCCTTGAGAAGAGCCTGATGCTGACCGGGCCGGCCGAGATCATCGCTCGAGGAGCCTGCTTCCTTTTATGAACTCCGCAACTCCCGCGCACTCCCCGGTGCTGCCGGTCGCCCTGCGGCCGGGAGATTGCGTGCGGCTGATTTCGCCGGCGAGCTGGTTTGAGGCGGATCGCGTCCGTGATGGCATGGCAGCGCTGACTGCGCGTGGGTACAAGGTGCAACTGGCGGAGCGCGCGCTGGCGCGGAGCGGGCAATATACAGCCGGTACGGTGGCGCAGCGTTTGCAGGACTTGCACGCGGCGTTCGCTGACCCGGAGGTCCGTGGCATTATTTGTAACCGCGGCGGTTACGGATCGTCCGAACTGCTGCCGCATCTCGATCTGGATTTAATTCGCAGGAACCCGAAGGTGTTTGTTGGCTGCAGCGACATTACGGCACTGGAGACCTGGCTGCACGACCAGACCGGTTTGGTAGTCTTCCATGGGCCCATGGCCGCGGGAGATTTTGCGCGGCCGGATGGAGTAGATACGGAAAGCTGGAACGCCGCATTGGCGGTGGCAAAGCCGTGGTCGCTCGGGCCGGACGCGGGACTTCGTGTGCTCCGTCCGGGCGTGGCTCGCGGCCGCTTCTATGGCGGCTGCCTGTCGCTGCTGACCGCTTCCCTGGGTACGCCGTACGCGATCCAGACGGATGGATGCGTGTTGTTTCTGGAAGATATTGGTGAAAAACCCTACCGGATTGAGCGGATGATGCTGCAACTTCGCCTGGCGGGCAAGCTGGAAGGAGTGCGCGGCATTGTCTTTGGCCAGATGAAGGACTGTGTGCAGCCGGGAGCACCGCCGCAATTGCTTGACGAAGTGCTGACGCGGGTCCTTGCGGATTTTCCGGGCCCGGTGGCGATTGGACTGCGCTCCGGCCACGTCAACGCGCACAACATTACGCTGCCGCTGGGCGTTGCCTGCGAACTCGATCTTTCTGCGCAACCGGTGTTACGCTTTCTCAACCCCTCAGTACGCCCAGCGGACGACGAATGACCCAAGGCCGGCACGTTCACCTGATTGGAATCTGTGGCAGCGCAATGGCGTCGCTCGCCGGGATGCTGCAGTTGCGCGGCTGGCGGGTTACGGGCTCCGACAAGGCCGCGTATCCTCCCATGTCCACGCAGTTGGAAGCGATGAAGATTCCCGTCGCGCAGCCCTTTGATGCAAAAAATCTTAAACCTGCGCCTGACCTGGTCATCATCGGGAATGCGATTTCACGGGGCAATCCTGAGCTGGAAGAGGTGCTGGACCGGCGGATTCCGTTTGCGTCGCTGGCGGCAACAATTCACGACGAGTTTCTGCGTGGCCGGGAGTCGCTGGTGGTTGCGGGCACCCACGGCAAAACGACGACAACCAGTATGCTGGCGTGGATCTACGAAACGGCGGCTGCCGAGGATGCCGCGCTGGCGGCTTCGTTTTTGATCGGCGGTATTGCAGAAAATTTCAGCTCCAGCTTTGCGGTGCGTCCCACGCGGCCCTTCATCCTGGAGGGGGATGAGTACGATACGGCCTTCTTCGATAAAGGCCCGAAGTTCCTCCATTACTTTCCGGATCGACTCATCCTGACGCATGTGGAATTTGACCATGCGGATATCTATGCCGACCTGGATGCGGTGAAGACCGCGTTTAAGCGACTGGTGAATCTGGTGCCGCGCCGCGGAAAGATCGTGGCCTACGATGCGCCGGAAAACGTAACCGAGTGTGTGGCAAAAGCGTTCTGCCCGGTCGAGCGCTACGGTTTCCAGCCCGACGCGCACTGGCGGATCACAGACCTCTCGACCGATGCGCAGGGCAGCCGCTGGTCGCTGCAACGGGCGGGTGCGGAGCCGCTGAAGCTTGCCATGCCATTGGCCGGCGAGCATAACG
>JAJXUS010000051.1 GCA_021782675.1 Acidobacteriota bacterium | reverse complement strand
GGCCCGACGGGACGATCCAGTATGCCGAAAATCCTCCGAAGAAATATCAGGACATCTATCCACTGGATTTTGAGACGCCGGCGTGGCGCGAACTATGGGCCGCTCTGAAGGGCGTCATCGATTTCTGGGTCGCCGAAGGTGTGCGCATCTTCCGGGTCGACAATCCGCACACCAAATCCTTCCCCTTCTGGCAGTGGGTGCTGGCGGAGATGCGGAAGACAAATCCGGATGTGATCTTTCTGGCAGAGGCCTTCACACGGCCGCGGTTGATGTACCGTCTGGCAAAGCTGGGGTTCACGCAGTCCTACACCTATTTCACCTGGCGCAATACCAAACAGGACCTGACCGAGTATCTGACAGAACTGACGCAGACCGAGGTGGCGGAATATTTCCGGCCAAACTTCTGGCCCAATACGCCGGATATTCTGCATGAGGAGTTGCAGCGCGGCGGACGGCCGGCGTTTATGAGCCGGTATGTTCTGGCGGCAACGCTCAGCGCCAACTGCGGCATCTACGGACCCGCGTTCGAGCTGTGTGAGAACCGCGCTGTGAAAGCCGGCAGTGAGGAGTATCTCGATTCCGAAAAATATCAACTGCGCCACTGGAACACGGACGAGCCGCAAAATCTGCTGACGCTGATTGCGCGCGTCAACGAAATCCGGCGGACGCATCCGGCGCTCCATAGCAACCGGGGGCTCCTGTTTCACAAAACCGATCAGGATCAGCTCATCAGTTACAGCAAAACGGACCACGAGCAGACCGACTGCATCCTGACAGTGGTCAACCTGGACCCCTACAACACGCAGTCGGGCTGGGTGACCCTGGATCTGAAGGCGCTGCATCTCGAGCCCGGAGAATCCTTCGAGGTGCATGATCTGCTGACGGATGCGCGCTATACCTGGAATGGAGATCGGAATTTTGTCCGTCTGGAACCGGGCCGCGCACACATTTTTTCGCTGCCTGTCCGCCGCTAACTGCGGCCGGCGGCTGACTGGCACTACGATTATTCGGTGAGAAGAATTCTGGGAGATGCGCTTTGAAACAGCCGGGCAGCGCGCTGGATCCTCTGTGGTTTAAAGACGCCATTATTTACGAGCTTCACGTCAAAGCATTTGCCGACGGGAACAACGACGGCATCGGCGACTTTCAGGGGCTGCTTAGCAAGCTGGATTATCTGCAGGAGCTGGGTGTCACCTGCCTCTGGCTGCTGCCGTTCTTTGACTCACCACTGCGCGATGACGGCTACGACATTGCGGACTATCTGACCGTGCACCCCAGCTACGGGACGCTTGAGGACTTTCAGGCGTTTCTGCACGCGGCCCACGATCGCGGACTGCAGGTGATGATCGAGCTTGTCGTCAACCACACATCAGACCAGCACGCGTGGTTTCAGCGGGCGCGCAATGCGCCGGCCGGTTCGCCGGAGCGCGATTTTTATGTGTGGAGCGACAGCGACGAGAAATACAAGGACGCCCGCATCATCTTCACCGACACCGAAAAGTCCAACTGGACCTGGGACCCGGCAGCCAAGGCGTACTTCTGGCATCGCTTCTTCTCGCACCAGCCGGACCTGAACTACGACAACCCGCTGGTGCTGCAGGAAGTGCTGCAGGTGATGCGGTACTGGCTGGACATGGGCGTGGATGCGCTGCGCATCGATGCAATTCCCTATCTGGTAGAACGTGACGGCACCAACTGCGAAAATCTGCCGGAGACCCATGCCGTCATCAAGCGCATTCGTGCGGAGATCGACGAGCACTACGAGAACCGCATCATCCTTGCCGAGGCGAACCAATGGCCCGCCGACGTTCGTCCGTATTTTGCCGACGGCGATGAGTGCCACATGGCCTTCCATTTCCCGCTGATGCCACGCATGTACATGGCGCTGCGGCAGGAAGACCGCATGCCGATTACGGAGATCATGGCGCAGACCCCGGTGATTCCCGATAACTGCCAGTGGGGCCTGTTTCTGCGCAATCATGATGAGCTGACGCTCGAGATGGTCAGCGACGATGAGCGCGACTACATGTACTTTGCCTACAGCGCCGACCCGCGGATGCGCATCAACATCGGCATCCGCCGTCGTCTCGCTCCTTTGGTGGACAACAATCGCCGCCGCATCGAGCTGCTGAACAGCCTGCTGTTCTCGTTTCCGGGCACGCCGATTCTCTACTACGGCGATGAGATCGGCATGGGCGACAACATCTACCTGGGCGACCGCAACGGCGTACGCACGCCCATGCAGTGGACCGGAGACCGCAACGACGGCTTTTCGCGCGCCGTGCCCGCCAAGCTCTACAGTCCAGTCATCATGGACCCCATCTGGGGGTATGAGGCCGTTAACGTCGAAGCCCAGCAGGGCGACCCGTCTTCTCTCCTCAACTGGATGCGCAATCTGATCGCGCTGCGCAAGCTGTTCCGTGTCTTCGGGCGCGGCACGCTCAAATTTCTCCAGCCTGCGAACCGCAAGATCCTGGCGTACATCCGCGAAGACGGCGACGAGAAAGTGCTGTGCGTCGCCAACCTGTCGCGATTCGCGCAGCCCGCGCAACTGGACCTGAGCGAGTACGAAGGAATGGTGCCGATCGAGATGCTGGGCTATGTCGAGTTCCCCCCGATCTCGCGGCAGCCGTATGCCGTCACGCTGGGGCCCTATGGGTTCCTTTGGCTGGAGCTTCATCCGGCGCGCGAGTCGGCCATGCCGCAGGAAGAGGATGGAGCACTGGTCGCGTCTGATGTGGAAAACTCCGCCAGCCTCTTTCAGGAGGAGAACCTGCGGAAGCTGCAGGAGGTGATCCTGCCGGCGTATCTCCCGCGCCAGCGCTGGTTCGGCAACAAGTCGATGACGATCCGCAATGCGGTGATTGCAGACCGCTGTGCGTTGCCGGGCAGCACCGCGACCCTGGCTCTGGTGCGGATTGAATATTCCACCGGCGCGAATGAGCGCTACTTTGTTCCGCTCGATACGGCATTTGGAGCTGCTGCCCAGGCGCTGCGCGAGAACGCTTCGAGCTCGGTTCTCTGCACGGTGCTGTCACCGGCGGGCCAGGGGGTTCTGTTCGACGCCACCTACGATCCCAAAACATGCACGGCGCTGCTGGCTGCCATTGCCGATGGAGCAGCCCTGCACATGCAGCATGGCAGCGTGGCCGGACATCCGGGAGCTTCACTGCCCGCGCTGATGCTCGGTGCGGAAGCCGGCAGTGCCGACCTTGCACCGCATCGCAGCACCGCGGAGCAGAGCAATACCTCGCTGATCTTCGGCAATCGGCTCATCATGAAGCTCTTCCGGCATCCCGAAGCGGGCATCAACCCCGACTGTGAGATGGGCCGCTTCCTGACGGACAGGACGAATTTCCACCACATTGCTCCCTTTGGCGGATCGCTCGAATACCTTCGCGAGCCGGACGCGCCGACGACCCTGGCGATGCTGCAGGGGCTGGTGGCGAACGAGGGCGATGGCTGGAAGTGGATGCTCGAAGAGCTGGACCGCTACTACGAGAACAATATCTCCGAGACAATCCCACCGGAAGAGCTGAACCGGTTCGAACGGAGCGCCGCGCAGGGGGCACAGACCTCCTCCCGTTTTGCCTGCGACCGCGCAGGGGTTTCGCTGAACGCGGCGGCGGTGCTGGGGCGGCGTACGGCGGAGATGCATCTGGCGCTGGCGTCGGCGCCCGAAGACCCGGCATTTACGCCTGAGCCGCTCTCTGCCGAATATCTGGCCGACCTGCGCCAGCGGATCAACGAAGAAGCCACGCGATCGTTCGATTATCTGAAGCGCAATCTCTCATCGCTGCCCGATGACGCGGTCGAGATGGGTGCGCTGATGCTGAGCCGCCGATCGCGCGCTCTGGGTGTACTGGGAACAACCAGCCAGCTCACGTCGGCTGGACAGCGGATCCGCATCCATGGCGACTATCATCTGGGGCAGGTGCTGCGGGTCAAGACGGATTTTGTCATTCTGGATTTTGAGGGCGAGCCGGCGCGATCGCTGGAAGAGCGCCGCGCCCGTCATTCGCCACTGAAAGATGTTGCCGGCATGTTGCGCTCCTTTGACTACGCAGCCTGGTCGGCACTCATGCGCTACGCCTCGCGGCGGCCAGAGTCGCGCAGCCGTCTGGAGCCGTGGGCGCAACTGTGGGAGCGGTCGGCGAATGCCGAGTTTCTGCATGCGTATGTCGAGACCATGCATGGCTCCGGTCTGGTGCCCGGCGACCCGGAAGCGTTCGCCGGACTGCTCGATCTATATTTGCTGGAGAAGGCGTTTTACGAACTAATGTATGAGCTGAACAGCCGGCCGGACTGGGTAACGATTCCGCTGTCGGGGATTGCGGCGCTGCTGGACCGCGACACACGCTAGGAACAAATCGCACCACGCCGGGGAGATGACGAGTGGCGGATGTTGAAACAGCGCGGGAGCCAGTGGTGCCGACGGTGAGATCGGGTGTGGATCTGCTGGTTGGTATCCCGGTCCTGCCGGAAGCGGAAGCTTTGTCTGCGCTGGCCACGCGAGTGCGTGAGGCGGCGCAGACGCTACGCCGAGGCTATTCCATTGTGCTGGCCGTACCGGGCGAGAGCGGATCGGGCGCGCCAGCTTCGCTGTCCGCCGAACTGGCGGATTGGGAGCCCGGCTCGTTTTCCGTGCAGACATTTCCGGCGGCGACTTCGCCCAATCCTGCCGGCGTTTCCTGGCTGGCGCACGCTGCGTCCGTGCGGCCCATGGCTGCCATGGCGGCTGTGGCGCGAGCCCGCGTTTGCGTTTTGCTGGATCCCGATCTGGCATTGAACCCTGAAATGATGCCTGCACCCCGGCTGGCGCTGCTGATGGAACCTGCCGCCGAAGGCGGCTTTGACCTGGTGGTGCCGTGGTACGCCGGCGGGCCGTTCGATGACCTGGTGACACGCAGCATTCTTTATCCACTGACGCGCGCGTTGTACGGCGCCCGCATCGAGAACCCGCTGGGCACCATGTTTGCGGCATCCGCACAGATGTTCCCGTGGATCGCCAATGGGTTGACGCCGGATGGTGCGCGTCACGCAGACAGGCAGCCTGTTCCCACGGTGCTGGCCGCCAGCCGTGGACTCAAAATTTGTCAGGTACGGATGGGTGCGCGGCCACGTCTCGCGGAGTCCATCGATCTGAGCGAAGCGCTGGCGCAGCTTGCAGGACCGCTGTTTCTGGAGATGGAGGACACAGCGCCAGCCTGGCAGCGGGTCCGCGGCTCCCACGATATTCCCTGCTTTGGAGCGGCGAGCGATCCCCTGCCCGCGACCGAGGCCGTCGATGTCCGTCACTTTGTGGAGGCGTTTCAGCTGGGCGTCCGCAATCTGCGCGAGATATGGTCGGTCGTGCTGCCGCCGGTCACGCTGCTGGAGCTCAAAAAGCTTTCGGTGCTGCCGCCTGCGGACTTCCGCATGCCGGATGCCTTGTGGGCGCGGATTGTTTACGATTTTGCGCTGGCACATCGGCTGCGTTCGATCCGCAGAAACCATCTCTTCGGCGCGCTGACTCCGATCTACCTGGGATGGGTGGCGTCCTACGCGGCACAGGCAAATGCCGGCGGCCCGGCGGCCGCGCAGGGGCTGATCGAGCAATTGGCCCGCACATTCGATTCAGAAAAGGCGTATCTGGTCTCCCGGTGGCGCTGGCCTGACCGGTTTCAGCCGTAACGCAAGGAAGGAGATCGCAGCTTATGTGGTTTCAGGTGCATCAGGCATTACAGCAATCGCTGCATCGCGCGGTGTTTATGATCGCAACGCTGTTGCCGGGCGTCGTCGCGCTGATCTTGGCTCTGCTGGTTTCGATCGGCATTGCGTGGCTGTTGGCGGCCGCGGCGCGGCGAATTCTCGCGGCGATTGATTTTGACGTACGTGCGGAAAAGTGGCGCTATGCCAATGTATCGGAGCTGCTGCCGGCAAGTGCGCCCTCCGTTCTGATTGCGCGCGTCGTGTTCTGGGCCGTTGTGCTGGCGGGGCTTTTTGTCGGGATTGCCGCCTTCGATGCTGCATCCGCGATCGGGGTCTCTGCTTACGTGCTGGGCTATCTTTCGAAGATCGTTGCCGCAGCGGTGCTGCTGCTGGTCGGGCTGATCGTGGCGCGCGTGCTCTCGGTGACCGTGCTGATTAACGCAGTCAATATGAATCTGCAGTATGCGCGGCTGCTGAGCCTGGGGGTAAAGTGGCTGGTGCTGGTATTCACCGCGGCCATGGTGCTGGATCACCTCGGCATCGCGCGCAGCATTGTGGATCTTGGCTTTGGCATTCTATTCGGGGGCATTGTGCTGGCGCTTACGCTGGCCATCGGCCTGGGCTCGCGCGACCTGGTGTCCCGCTCGCTGGACCGCGAACGGGAGAAGCCGGCGCATGAAGATGAAGTTGTCCGTCACTTCTAAATGAATATTGCGAATCTTCTCTTCGGCCGGCCACTGGCTACCTCCGAAGGCGACGCGGAACAGATTGGTGCACTGAAAGGCGTCTCGGTCTTCGGACTGGATGCACTGGCCTCGGCGGCGTACGGCCCGGAGGCCGCGCTCACGCTGCTGATTCCGCTGGGAGTCGCCGGCTCAAGGTACATTCTGCCGATCACCGGCGTCATTATTGTCTTGCTCGTGCTGGTGTTTCTCTCGTACCGGCAGACACTGGCAGCGTATCCGAGTGGTGGTGGCTCCTACACCGTGGCGCGACGTAACCTAGGAACCTTCCCCGGACTGCTGGCTGGCGCCGCGCTGCTGATCGACTACACGCTGGACGCCGCCGTAGGCATCTCCGCCGGAATCGGCGCGCTGGTATCCGCGTTTCCCCGGCTGCATCCACACATGCTGGCGCTGTGTCTGGCGGCGCTGCTGCTGCTGAGCATCGCGAACCTGCGCGGTGTGCGCGAGAATGGCGCCATCTTCCTGGCGCCGACATATTTTTTCCTCGGCTGCATGGCCGTCGCCCTGGTTACCGGCATCGCGCGGACCCTGCTTGCCGGGGGGCATCCGCACGCGGTGATCCCACCGCCGCTGGCGCCCCCGGCGATGACCGGCGTGACAGCTTGGATTCTTCTGCGCTCCTTCGCGGGCGGATGCACCGCGCTGACGGGCGTGGAGGCCGTCAGCAACGGCGTGCAATCGTTCAAAGATGACCGGGTGAAGAATGCGCGGATGGCGCTGGGGATTATCATTGCCGCCCTCGCCGCCATGCTGGCCGGCGTGGGATTTCTGGTGAAGGTCTACCACATTACGGCGATTGATCCGAACTCGCCGCAGTATCAAAGTCTTCTCTCGCTGCTGCTGCAGGCGGTCAGCGGGCGCAACTGGTTCTACTACGCAGCCATCGCATCCATCCTGATGGTCCTCACATTTTCTGCGAACACAGCCTTCGCCGACTTCCCCCGCGTGTGTCACTTTATTGCGGAAGATGGCTACCTGCCGACCTCTTTCACCAACCGCGGCCGACGGCTGGTCTACACCGAAGCCATTGTGGTGCTGACCATACTGACGGCCATCCTTCTGACCGTCTTTGACGGCGTGACGGACCGGCTGATTCCATTGTTCGCCGTCGGTGCGTTTCTGGCCTTCACCATGTCGCAGGCGGGAATGGTCGCGCACTGGCGACGGTCCGACGACCCGCACAAGACAGGCAAGATGTGGATCAACCTGGTGGGGTGCATAGCCACCGGGCTTACGGTACTGGTGGTGATTGTCGCCAAATTCACCGAAGGCGCCTGGATTACGGTGGTGGCCATTCCGACGCTGCTGGCGACCATGTATGCCATTCACCGGCACTACGTGGCGGTGCGCCGCGAGATCGTGACGACCACCCCGCTGGATACGGCCGGTCAGATGTCGGCCATCGCGGTGATTCCGCTGACCGGATGGACGCGTATCGGCAAGGATGCGCTGTGTTTCGCGATGAGCCTCGCCGACGACATCCGGGCGCTGCAGGTGTTGGAAGAGAATACGAAGGACGAGTTGCGCGATCACTGGAGCGCGTACGTAGAGGCTCCGGCGATGCAGTCGAAGATGCCCGTTCCCCAGTTGATCACGCTCAAGTCACCCTACCGATTTGTCGTGCGTCCTATCGTGGACTATGTCGTGAAGCTGGCGAACGATAAGCCCGACCGCAGGATTGTGGTGATCGTCCCCGAACTGCTGGAAACCCACTGGTACTACTATTTTCTGCATACGCAGCGGGCGGCGATCCTGAAAACGCGGCTGTTGCTGCAGGATAATGACCGCATCTCCGTGGTCGATCTTCCCTGGCATTTGAAGAAGAAGTAAATTCCATCTCTGCCGGGTTGCGACGGTTTTTGAGAACAGGCACAATCGAATGGTGGAACCTCCAGCTTCTACCTGGAAAATATCGACGGCCAGTCCGGGGTCAAAGGTGGCATCTGCCAGCCTGCTGCTTACAACTCGTGGTGTGTGCGCTCACGGCCCTCAGCCCGGTACTGGCTGGGCCGCAGACGCCTCGTCTCGTTGCAGGGGTGCGGATGCCGTGTAGCCCTCCGGCAGCCCTGATCTACGGGAATTGGTACGACACAGATCCGCAGACCCGCGGCGCCTCCACCGTTGAAGCCCCTGCCGACAAGCTGCAACCGCTGACCGATACACAGCTCACGTTCTTCTCGCATCCTGACAACACGCGCTGGTGGCTGAGCGGACAGGAAAACACCATCTACCAGATGCATGGGAATTTCCACTCCCCGTATCAGGGCCCCAACAGCTTCACGGCTCCGTTTGAGTACAAGGCTTCGGTCGTCGGTACGGTAATGACCGGATTTGCAATCAATCCAAACCCGCGCTACGAGACCGAGATTTTCTACGACGAAGAGAGTGCGGGCGGCCGCGGCCTGAGCCAGGCCCTGGGCCTGGCGGGGCGCACCAATCTGGACGTTGTGCGCAATCCAAACCTTGGATTGACGCCGTACGTATCGCACATCGAGATTCACCAGACCATCGGGTTAACCGACGCGATGGTTCCGCAGGCACGCGGGCCGCTGGCTCTGGCGACACGGGTGCCCATGCGGCGGTTTGAACTTCGCGCGGGAAAATTTGGCCTGCCCGACATGCTGGACATCAATCCGGTACTGAGCGACAGCCATCAGCAGTTCACCAATTGGACCATCGACAATAACGGCGCCTGGGACTATGCGGCCGACACGCGCGGCTATACCTACGGCGTCGATCTGGAGTACCAGGACCGTGCCTGGGCGCTGCGCTATGTGATCGCGCTGATGCCCACTGTTGCCAACGGCATCACGCTGGACTGGGCGCTGCGCCGCGCACGCGGCGAAAACATGGAGTACGAGCTGCGCAAAGGCTTTCTACCGGGAAGGGATGGCGCCATCCGCGTGC
>JAJXUS010000050.1 GCA_021782675.1 Acidobacteriota bacterium | reverse complement strand
ACGTCATGCACGATGGGATCAAAGGCCCGCTGCAGGAACGTGGAGTAGATGGCGCAGAACGGACGCTGCCCCTTGGTGGCCATTCCAGCGGCGAAGATGACAGCGTGCTCCTCGGCGATGCCCACATCAAAGTAGCGCTTCGGATGGTGCGGACGATAGAGATCGAGCGCGGTGCCGTTTGGCATCGCGGCCGTTATCGCGACAACGCGCGGGTCTTTGTCTGCGAGCTTCACCATCGTCTCGGCAAACACCTCCGAGTAGGTCTTCTGCGCGACGGGCTTGGTTTCGCCGGTCTCCGGATGATAAGGACCCAGTCCGTGAAACTTCTTTTGCTTCTCCATCGCCGGTTGAAATCCGCGGCCCTTTTGCGTAAGGGCGTGCAGGATCACAGGACGATTCTGGGACTTCAGAAACCGGAATGTTTCGATCAGCAGGCCGAGATTATGGCCATCGATCGGCCCGTAATAGGTAAGGCCGAACTCCTCAAAGATGAGCGACGGCAGCAGCAGACCCTTGGCCGCTTCTTCTGCACGGCGCACGGCATGGCCCACGGTCTTGCCGCCGAACCGTTCGATGAGCCGCGTAGCGCGATCATGCAGATGCGCGTAGCGGTCATTGGTCACAATGCGGTGCAGGTAGGAGGAGATGGCCCCGACGTTGCGGTCGATCGACCACTCGTTATCGTTCAGTACTATGATCAGGCGCCGCGTCTGCTCTGCAACATTGTTCAGCGCCTCATACGAAATGCCGTTGGTAAACGCAGCGTCTCCGGCCAGCGCAACGACATGCTCTTTGCCGCCGTTCAGATCCCGCGCCACCGCCATACCCAGAGCCGCGGAAAGCGCCGTGCCCGCGTGGCCCGCACCATAAGAGTCATGCTCGCTTTCCGTTCGCAGCATGAATCCGTTCAGGCCGTCCGGCTGGCGCATGGTGTCAAAGCGGCCGCGACGGCCGGTCAGCAGCTTATGCACATACGCCTGATGGCTGACATCGAAGACAAACTGGTCCTGCGGCGTGTCAAACACTACGTGCATGGCGAGCGTCAACTCCACCACGCCAAGGTTCGGGCCCAGGTGGCCGCCTGTTTTAGCGAGCACCTGAATCATGCGTTCGCGAATCTCCTGCGCAAGCTGCTCCAGTTCCGGCAGCTCCAGCCGCTTGACGTCAGCAGGAGACTCGATGGTATCGAGAATTGGGGTCATGGGTGGTCGGTCGGCGCCCGATATAAAGCGCGCAAGGGTTGCGGGAACTTCTGCAAAAACAGATTCACCCGGCCGCCTAAAGTATAGCCCAGCGGCCTCGCCCATTTCCCCTCACGCAAGCCCTTCGGGCCACATATCCCTTGGATTCTGCGGAGCAATCGTAGGATTCCAAATCAGCCGGAAAGTAACAGGCAACTTCCCGCGTGTATTGCATTTGCGATCCATAGCGGTTTTCGCGGACCGGCACCGCTGCCGTGCGATCGGGCCGCTTTACGACGGTATGGAAATGCGTCCCGGACAGAGCCTGGAACGGTTCTGCTGGATACGAGCAAACAGGGCGCGCCGGGTGTGGAGTGCAGATGCTCCGACGACGCCGTAGTCTACTGCGCGGCTGCCGCCGGCGCCGGGACGTGCGTTGCCGCACGCTGATAGCGAAAGTGGCGCTTGACCCGCAGAAAGTGCACTTCATACAGGTTATAGCTGAGCCAGGCGGCGGCGTAGACGATCAGCACGTTCACCAGAAACTCCAGCAGCACCGCCAAGATGCGAGAGTGCAGCGCAGGCGTCAGCGCGTTGCGCAGGCTGACGCCCATCCAGCGGGTGATCCAGTAGCCGGCCACCTTCGCGACAAAAATATGCAGCACGTAGATGCCGTAGCTGTACTTGCCCAGGCTGCGCAGCCAGGCAGCATCAAACATGCGATGTGCCACCGAGCCAGGAGTGATGGAAGCCAGCAGCAGCGCGACGCAGCCCACGGCCAGGATGCTGTAGCCAAACGTTGCGCCGAAAAATGCGTAACGCAGATCGTGATGCAGATGGACGAGGGCGAGCGCGACCAGAACAGCCGCGCATGCCGCTGCGACGGGTAACAGCCAGCGCCGGGGAATCCACGCGGCGTTGCCGCGGAGCGCCAGCGCTGCCGCGCCGCCCAGCAGCAGCGTATCCATGCGGCAGGGCGTCATCATCATGATGGTGAGCGGCGACGCGCCATGCAGATACATTGCGATGCGCAACCCCAGCGCCGCGGCAGAGAGGCCAATCGCCAGCGCCAGCAGGCGTGTGCGCTTGCGCACCAGAAAGACCATCAGCGGCCAGAAGAGATAGAACTGCTCCTCGACCGCAAGCGACCAGAAGTGTTCGAGGTCCGCCCACTTGCCGGGATGAAAATCCGATACCGGAAACCAGAGCGTGGTGTTTTGCATATAGGCCAGCAGCACAAACTGGCGGCCGTGCCAGGCCGTGTGCATCCACGGTCCCAGCGCCATCAGAAAAAACAGAAAGCCATAGTAGAGAGGAAAGATACGCAGGAAGCGCCGCATGTAAAACGTGCGGAAGTAGCCTGGGTCATGCAGCGTGTCGTACAGAATTCCGGTGATGAGAAACCCGGAGAGAACAAAAAACAGATCGACACCGCTCCAGCCCAGCCCCCGCAACGCGCTCAGGGAATCCCCAAGGCGGGAGCCGGTGTGATCGTTAAAGAGCATAAGGTGCGAAACCAGCACCAGCAGGATGGCCATACCGCGGACGCCGTCCAACGCCGGGACATGACCGCGCGCCGGTCCGCTCACTTCCAAGGCTGGTTGCACTGGCTCGCCCAACAATCACTCCGCGTCCACGCCAAGTATATCGGCGCAGCCCCGAGAAAATAAGGGAACAAACAATACGCCACTGACGTCATTTACTTCGGATACCATGTGTCCAAGTTCGATGCCGCCTCCATCCAGCCAAAAGTCGACGCGTTTTGCCTACATTTTGCTGGCTCTCTATATTGCGGCGAGCCTGAGTTATTTCCTGGCAAACGTCTCCGGCTTCATCGACAACTACTTTGACCTGCACCACCGGCCGGAGACTCCCTTCACCTTCGATGCCGATACCCTTCAGATTCAGACGGTGCGTCCGGAGGCGAAGCAGGCGGGTCTTGGCGTCGGCGACATTTTGGTGCAAGTGATGGATAAGCCTTACGCGGGACAGGCGCCATGGCTGAACCTGATCCGCACCCGGCTGCATCCCGGAGACACGCTCTCGGTGCGCGTCCGCAAGCAGGATGGGACTCGCCAGACTCTACGCTTCCGCCTGGCGGCCCGTTCCTCCGGCAACCATGGCAGATTCCGGGAGTGGGGTGGCATCCTGCTCGCCTTCAGTCTGCCGCCGTTCATCTGCCTGCTGGTGGGCTACTGGGTGGTGGCCGCTCGCCCCCGCGATCTGAACGCGTGGCTCATCCTGTTTATCCTCACTTTTCCGGAGACTCTCTTTTCGATTGGGGTCGGGTGGTGGCCCGGCTGGCCGTCTTTCTGGATCGTGGTCTGGATGCAGTTCCAGCAGGCGCTGTCGCCATTGGCGCTGCTGCTGTTTGGCATCTACTTTCCGGAACGCTGGAACCTCGACCGGCAGCATCCGTGGCTCAAGTATGTCTTCATCGCTCCCCTGACGGCCAGCGTTCCCATCTTCCTGTGGCAGGTCGCCCATAACAGCTTTGCCGGCGCCATGTCCGCCCGGCAGGAGTTGTTCCTGACCTGGGTGGGACGCGTGGATACCGTCTTCGCGATGGCGTGTATCTGCATTTACTTCATTGCCCTGCAGGCCAAGCTGCGCGCGCGTGACACCGCCGCCGACACACGGCGCCGTCTGCGGGTGCTCATGATCGGGTCCGAGATCGGCCTGGGGGCCATGCTGCTCGCCTTTGTGATCCTTCCGCTATTTCACATTGACGTGCAGCACAACTGGATCGGGATCGCCGCGGGGATCATCTTCCTCGGCTTTCCATTCTCCCTGGCATACGTCATCGTGGTGCAGCGCGCGATGGACGTCCGCATTCTGCTGCGCATCGGCACCAAATACGCGCTGGCGCGGGCGACCCTGACGTTCGCGCGCGCAGTGCTCGCTGTGGCGCTGGTGCTCTCGCTGGTCTTCATCCTGCGCGCTCCCACGGTCACGCCTCGCGCCATCATCGAGATGGCCGTGCTGGCCGGTCTTCTGTTGCTGCTGCAGTCCCGCTTCGTCCGCAATCTTTCCAACTGGCTGGACCGCCGCTTCTTTCGCGAAGCATACAACTCCGACCACCTGCTGGCGGAGCTTTCCAACCAGGTGCGCAAGTACAACGACAGCGGAACTATTCTGCAATTGGTGACCGAGAGTCTGGCCCGCACACTGCACATCGACAAGATCGCTGTGATGCTGCGTGGCGCGGGAGGGTTCGACCTGCAGCAGGAGCGTGGACTGGAACTGGCTGCGGTCGCGGCCGGTCCCGGCTCCATCCGCCTGCCGCTCAACTCAACCACCATCCGCAACCTGACGCGCATCAACAGCCCGGTGAAACTTTACCGCGAAAACCCCGACGGCTGGCTGCTGCTTGCCAGCCACCAGGAGCGGCAGCTGCTGGACGATCTCTCCGCCGAACTGCTGCTGCCCCTGCCCGGACGCGAGCAGATGATGGGGCTGATCGCGCTGGGCCCGAAGCGCTCCGAAGAGCCGTACACGCCGTCCGATCTGCGCCTGCTGGATTCCGTAGCCACACAGACGGGCCTCGCGCTGGAGATCGGCGAATTGGCTCGCTCCCTGGCCAGCGCCGCCGCGCAGCGCGCCCGCATCGAGCGCGAGATTGAAGTCGCCCGCGAAGTGCAGGAGCGGCTGTTCCCGCAGGAGATTCCTGTGCTGGAGGGTGTAAGCCTGGCCGGGCATTGTCGGCCGGCGCAGGGCGTCGGTGGGGATTATTACGACCTGTTTCCGCTGGACGACGGCCGCATCGGCATCGCCATTGGCGACGTAAGCGGGAAAGGCATCTCCGCAGCGCTGCTGATGGCCAGCCTGCGCGCCTCGCTGCGCGGCACGACGCTGGACGCGCCAAAAGATATGGCGCCCACCCTCGAAAAGATCAACCGGCTGGTGTATGAAGCGTCAGCCAGCAATCGCTATGCGACCTTCTTTTTTGCGACGCTTAATCCTCAGACATCTGAGCTGACGTATGTGAACGCGGGCCACAATGCGCCCTTTCTACTGCGGCGTTGCGGGGATGGCTTCGATGTTCGGCGGCTGGAGGCCGGGGGGCCGGTGGTGGGGCTGCTGCCGGTGGCCAGCTATGAAGAGCAGCGTCTGCAGCTAGCGCCTGGCGATCTGCTGCTGACCTACACAGATGGAATCAGCGAAGCCATGACGACCGCTGAAGAAGAGTGGGGCGAAGAGCGCATGCTGGCGGCTGCGGAAGTTGCGTTCGACCAGCCGGCGGCAAAGATTGTGGAAGCGATGCTGGCTGCGGCGGATGCTTTTACGGGCAGCGCGCCACAATTCGATGACATGACGCTTCTGGTGCTCAAGATGGAGACAGCGGCGTCCGCCTGAGTCTCTATTCGTCCGCCTGACGCAGCGCGGCGATGGCGCCCAGATCTTCGAGCGTCGTCGTGTCGCCTTTCACTTCCCCCGTCTCCGCCAGCTCCCGCAGCAGGCGCCGCATGATCTTGCCGGAGCGGGTCTTGGGAAGGCTTTCGGCAAAGCGCAGATCATCCGGCCGCGCCAGCGCCCCAATCTGCGCGGTGACCCAGGCGCGCAGTTCGTCTTTCAGATCCGGCGCCGGAGCATCATGAGCCACCAGTGTTTCGCATCCGGATCCGCCCGCCCCGCGGAGCGGGTCTGGCCGGCCGACGACAGCGGCCTCCGCTACCTTGGCGTGCGAAACCAGCGCCGACTCTACCTCCATGGTGCCCAGCCGATGCCCGGAGACGTTGATGACGTCATCCACGCGGCCCATCAGCCACAGATAACCCTCAGGGTCGCGGCGGGCGCCGTCGCCGGTGCAATAGGCGCCGGAGATCTGCGACCAGTATTGCCGCTGGTACCTCTCGGGATCGTTGAAGATGGTGCGCGCCATGCCCGGCCACGGTTTGCGGATGATGAGCAGGCCGCCATTGCCTTCCGGCACGGGCTGGCCGCCGGGCGTCACCACATCCGGCACAATGCCAAAGAACGGCTTGCCCGCGGAGCCAGGCTTGGCGGGAATTGCGCCCGGCAGCGTCGTGATCATGATGCCGCCGGTCTCGGTCTGCCACCAGGTATCGACGATGGGGCAGCGGTTCTTGCCGATCACTTCGGCGTACCACATCCACGTCTGCGGGTTGATGGGCTCGCCCACGCTGCCCAGCAGGCGCAGGCTGTCGAGCTTGTGCCGCTTCGGAAATTCATCGCCCCACTTGATGAAGGCGCGAATCGCCGTCGGCGCAGTGTAGAAGACGGTGACGCGGTGGTCGTCGATGATCTTCCAGAAGCGGTCCTGCTCGGGAAAGTTCGGCGCGCCTTCGTACATCAGCGTGGTGACGCCGTTCTGCAGAATGCCGTACACCACGTAAGAATGGCCGGTTACCCAGCCGATATCCGCCGTGCACCAGTAGATGTCTTCCTCTTTCAGATCGAAGACAAGCTTGCTGGTCAGATAGGTGTGCACCGCGTAGCCGCCGGTGGTGTGCACAATTCCCTTCGGCTTGCCGGTGGTGCCGGACGTGTACAGGATGTAGAGCGGGTGCTCGCTGTCGAGCGGCTCGGCCGGGCACACAGCGCCGGCGCGCGCCATCTCGTCGTGCCACCACATGTCGCGGCCCGGCGTCATGGTCACCTCCGCGCCGGTGCGGCGCAGCACCAGGCAGCGGCGCACGCTGGGACACTTCGTGAGCGCCTCATCGACGGTCCCCTTAAGCGGAACCTGATTGCCACGGCGCCAGGCGGAGTCCTGCGTGACGACGGCGACCGCCTTGGCATCGTTGATGCGATCCACTAACGCATTGGCCGCGAAACCGCCAAAGATGACGGAGTGCACCGAGCCGATGCGGGCGCAGGCCAGCAGTGTGACTGCCAGCTCCGGCACCATTCCCATGTAGATGGCTACGCAGTCGCCTTTGCGCACGCCCAGGCTGCGCAGCGCATTGGCGCAGCGCTGTACCTGCTGCAGTAGCTCTTCAAAGCTGATGCGGCGCACCTCGCCCGGCTCACCCTCCCAAAGGATGGCGGTCTTTGCACCACGGCCGCGCTCCACCTGCAGGTCCAGGCAGTTGTAGGAAAGATTCATCTGGCCGCCCACAAACCACTTTGCAATCGGCTCTTTCCATTCCAGAACGTTCTGCCAGGGCGCAAACCAGTGCAGCTCGTTGGCAGCAGCGGCCCAGAACTCTTCAGGATCTTCCAGGGAACGCTGGTAGAGCGCATCATAGTCCTCCGCAGTGCGCACATGCGCCTGTCCGGCAAACTCCGGCGACGGAGGAATCACACGAATTTCATGAAGCAGAGACTGGAAGCTGGTATCGGAGGATTCAGGCATTGGCAGACGGGCTCCCGGAAATTATTGCACGGCATCGTAGACGACCATCTCAGCGGCAGGCCGGCCGTTGACCTGCTGCTCCGGCGTGTATACGCGGTGCGTGCGCGGATCGACGGCCAGCGAATGCACCTTCGGCTGTACGCGAAAATCTTCAATCTTGCGGAAATGGTCCGCCGCGTCTTCCTGAAAGATGGAGATGGCGCCGCTGTAGCACGCCACATAAATCCGCCGCAGGCCGGGATCGTACTTGATTACATCTGGCCCGTCGGCCATGGGCAGCCACGCAATGGCCTTGTGCTGTTGCAGATTGAAGACAGTCATCGTGTTGTTGCCTTCGCACGAGAGGAACGCGAGATGGTGTTCGGGATCGAGCGCCATGCCGTGGTTCGATTCGCAGCCGGCGACGGGATATTGCGCGATCACGGCACCGCTTGCCGGATCGATCTCCGCAAAGAGATTCTGGTCCTGCAGATTGACGTACACGCGCCGGGCGATGGGGTCATACCGCGGCATGCCGGTCTCGCTGGCAAAGTGCAGCGTCTTCACGATCTGGTCCGTGTTGACATCGACGATGGCCAGCGCCTTTCCCCGCTCATCCGAAACGTACACTTTATGGAACGGCGCCGCGTAAGCGCTCCCATCAGGCTTGGCGGCTGTCGGCAGCTTCTTCACCACTTTCATCTGCCGCAGGTCAACCACACCGATGGTGCCATCCAGCCAGTCGGACGTGTATGCCTTGTGCAATTCGGGAACGTAGACCACGCCCTCCACGCCGGGCACGCCCGGAATGGTGTGGACCACGGTGTTGGTCTGCATATCGACAACATAGAGCAAACCTGCACCCAGATATGCCGACAACAGATACCGGTCCGGCTGGTCGATGGTCAGGTAATCGAAGCGCTTGCCTTTCGGTCCTGGAAGGTGGATGATCGCAACCCGCCGCAGAGCAGCAGGCGCAGAGCCGGGCTGCGCGGCGCATGCCTGCCCGGCCAGAAACATCCCAAGAGCCAGCGCCAGAGATAGCAACGGAGCGGCCGCCGGCCGCCGTCTTCCCCAAATCATCATATTTCCTTTCTACACCGGCCGCGCCGTCAGCCTGAGTTCGCCACGCCGGACACATTCGAAGATTTTTCGCCGCCTGGCGGGGATTCTGGGATAATGGAGTTGCTCTGGCGTCTCTGGCACAAGGAAGACGGTCGCAAAGCTGCGCCGTCGCTCCTCGTGTGTAAGCGCCCCCATGAACGCAATTCAACGGGTCTTTTCACCGACCAAAAACCACCGGCTCAATGAGCTGGTGGGTCTGCTGCTGCTTGCCTGCGGTCTCCTCCTGCTCCTTTCGCTTGTCTCCTACACGCCGCTAGACCCCTCGCTGAACACCGCGGGCATCTACGCCGACGGCAACCACACCCACAACTGGATCGGCCTGCTGGGCGCCGCCATCAGCGATCTGATGTTTCAAATCGAAGGTATTTCGGCGTTTCTGCTGCCGCTGCTGATCGGGTCCCTTGGCTGGAACTGGGTTCGGTCGCGCGCGGTTCCATCTCCGGTGTCGAAGCTGGTGGGCGGAATGCTGGCGCTGCTATTTGCCCCGGCACTGGTCGGACTGCTACCCGGCCACCTGCACTGGACGCACCGCGGCCCGGCCATCGAGGGCGTGACCGGACGCCTGATGGCGGAGGCGCTGGTTCGCTACCTGAACTATCCGGGCGCGTGCGTCTTCGCCGCCGTCTTTCTGGCCGTTGCGCTATATTTGACAACGACATTCAGCGTGAACAGCCTCAAGCGCTGGTCTGCCATCCGCTTTGCCTTTTTGCTGGCGCTGCGCGACCGCTGGCGCAACTGGAAAGCCACGCGCGCCGAGCGCAAGGAACTGCGCCGCACGCAGCGCGCCCTGGCGCGGGAGCAGGCCGCACTTGCCGCCGCCCCCGACAATGATC
>JAJXUS010000049.1 GCA_021782675.1 Acidobacteriota bacterium | reverse complement strand
GGGTCTGGCGGGCAGCTCGACGCAGATAAAGAAAAAGAAGGCGAAACCGGCGCACACAGGCAAAACGCGGTTGAGCGATCAAAAGAAGGAGTCTGAGAAGGCGGCGCCGGCAGACTCCTCGAGTTCGAGCGGCTCCACGCAGCCGCAGCCGTAAACGGGAATCCCGGACCGGGGAGCCGGTCCTCCTCAGCTCCGGGAGACTCTGGCCGGTCTTTCGCAGGATCGAAGTCCATGAAAGATTTCTTTGTTGCAAATGCGGCGGCTGCTCTCAACAAACCGATAACCTCGGAGTTTGTCGCACTGGATAAGCAGTTGCGCGATCGCAAGGATGGCAGGCCCTACCTTTGCCTCAGCCTTATCGACCGCACCGGCAAAATTGACGGGCGCGTGTGGGACGATGCGGAGGCGCTCGCAGCGAAATTTCAGAACGGCGATTTTGTTCGGGTGACGGGTGTGGTCGAGGAGTACAACAAGCGGCCCAATCTCAAAATCACAAGCCTCGAAAAAATATCGCCCGAATCCGTCGATCGCGCAGATTTTCAACGCAGCACAACCCGCGATGTGGAAGCAATGTGGGCGCAATTGCGCGATGTCGTCGATAGTTTTACCGACGAAAATCTCAAGGCCCTCGTCTTCGCGTTTCTCGACGATCCGGAACTGGCTCCGCGCATCAAGTCCGCTCCCGCTGCCAAATATATGCATCACGCGTGGGTAGGGGGACTGCTGGAACATATCGTGGACCTGCTCGAATTTTGCGATCTGGCGGCGAAGCATTTTCCGCTCATCCATCGCGACCTGCTGCTGACCGGCGCCATTCTGCACGACATCGGCAAGGTCTACGAACTCAAATGGGATTTGGCGTTCGATTACACGCGCCAGGGGCAACTGGTCGGGCACATCTCTATTGCGACCCGCATGCTGGATCTGAAGCTGCGCAGCATTCCAGGATTTCCCAAGCGGCTGCACATGCTGGTCGAACACATGATTCTCAGTCACCACGGCGCCTATGAGTTTGGCTCACCCAAACTGCCGATGATTCCGGAGGCAGTCCTGCTGCACTACCTGGATAACATCGAAGCCAAGATGGTCGCGCTGCGTGAGGTGTGCCAGCCAGAGAATGGCATTGCGCCGGAGTGGGTGGACCGCGTACCCGTGCTGAATGGGCCGCTGCTCAACACGCGCGTCTATCTCGCCGGTGATACAAAGAGACCGGAGCCGCCCGATGGCGTACTTGCTTAAGACGGAGCCCGACAGCTACTCCTGGGCGGATCTCGCGCGGGATCGCGAGACGGTATGGGACGGGGTGACCAATCCCCAGGCCGTAAAGTTCCTGCGGCAGTTGCACAAGAATGAGCGTCTGGTGATCTATCACACGGGCAGTCAGCGGGCCGCCGTCGGCACGGCAACGGTCGTCAGCGTGGACGCGCAAGACCCTAAAGTGCCCGTAGTGCGGATCAAGGTGGGTAAGGCCGTTGAAGCCAAATCGCTGGATGCCATTCGCGAGGAGCCGCTTTTTAAGGATTCGCCCCTGGTCCGGCAGGGCCGGCTTTCCGTCGTGCCGCTGACGCAGGCGCAGTACGACTGGCTAATCGCATAGCGAGCGGCCCATGCGCCGGCGGCGTGTCTGGAATGGCAAAACTGGAGAGGATGCAGGACGGCATGCTACGTTTTTCGACCGCTGGTGAATCGCACGGCGAATGTCTGATCGCCATGGTTTCAGGGATGCCGGCCGGCGTGCCCATCACGCAGGCGGCGATTGACCATGAGCTGTGGCGCCGCCAGCAGGGATATGGCCGGGGCGGCCGCATGCGCATTGAGCGCGACCAGGCCCATATCCTGTCGGGCGTGCGCCATGGCAAAACCATCGGCTCACCCATCGCCCTGCAGATTGCGAATAATGACTGGAAGAACTGGACCGAGTCGCTGCCGGTGGCCGCCGGGGACCCGGAAAAGCACAAGGCCGTCGCCTCTCCGCGGCCTGGACACGCCGATCTGCCAGGTGCTCTGAAGTATGACTTTCCAGATGCGCGCTATGTGCTTGAACGTGCCTCCGCCCGCGAGTCGACGGCGCGCGTCGCTGCGGGCTCAATCGCGCGCCAGCTCCTCGCAGCGCTCAACATTCAGGTCGCCAGCCACGTCATCCGCGTCGGTTCGGCGGAGCTGGATCGTCCCGCGGCGTGGGAGGAAGTCGCCGCTCTGGGTGACCGCGAGGAGATTCTGCTGAGCTGCGTGGACCCTGCCGCGGAGCAGCGCATGAAAGCCGTCGTCGATCAGGCTCTGCGAACCGGGGATTCGGTTGGCGGAGTGTTTGAAGTGATTGCGCACGGCGTACCGCCGGGACTGGGCACCTATGCCAACTGGGATGAGCGGCTGGATACTCAGCTGGCCGCTGCCGTGATGTCGCTGCAGGCCGTCAAGGCCGTCGAGATTGGACGCGGCGTTACGGCCGCTGGCGAATTCGGCTCTGCCGTGCACGACTCGATTCACTACGCGGCGGAAAATGAACCAGACGGGCATACGCGTTTTCGACGTGACCAGAATAACGCGGGCGGCCTTGAGGGCGGCATCACCAATGGTGAAGACGTGATCGTACGCGGCTATCTGAAGCCCATCTCAACGTTGCGCCGGCCACTGGCATCCGTGGATTTCGCCACTCGGGAAGAAGTGAAGGCGGCCTACGAGCGGTCGGATGTATGCGTGGTTCCGGCGGCGGGCGTGGCTGCTGAGGCGATGGTCGCGCTGACACTGGCGAAGGCGGCCTGCGAAAAGTTCGGCGGCGACTCCCTGCGCGAGATGATGCGAAATTATGATGGCTACTGCGACCAGATTCGCACGTTTTAACCAGCAAGTGACACGCTCATGATCTACCCCATTGTGAAATATCCCGACCCGGTGCTGCAGACGCCTGCGCAGCCAGTCACCGCCTTTGACAGCAATCTGCGGCAGTTGGTGGATGACATGTTCGCCTCCATGTATGAAGCGCAGGGTATCGGGCTGGCGGCCCCGCAGATCGGCATCGCCAAACGGCTGACCGTCATCGACGTCAGCTTTCAAAAGGATCCCGCGCAAAAGTTAACGTTAATCAACCCGGAGATCATCGAGCGGACCGGCAAGCAGTGCGAAGAAGAAGGCTGTCTGAGCCTGCCCGAGATTCGCGACAAGGTGAACCGCGCGGCAGAGGTGACGGTGCGCGCCCAGAATGTTTCCGGCGAGTTCTTTGAAGTCTCCGGCACAGAGCTGCTGTCTCGCGCGCTGCAGCATGAGATCGACCACCTGGACGGCATCCTCTTCATCTTCCGGCTGAGCCGGCTGAAGCGCGATCTGCAGCTTCGCAAAATCCGCAAGCTCCAGAAAAACGGCGAGTGGTAGGCATGCGGCTCGTCTTCTGTGGCACGCCGCAGTTTGCCGTGCCCACGTTTCACGCGCTGCTCGATGCGGGCCACGAAATTGTGCTCGCCCTGGTGCAGCCCGACCGGGCTGCAGGGCGCGGCTTGGAGCTTCGCCTGCCCGCCGTCAAGCAGGCCGCTCTTGCGCGCGCTGTTCCTGTGGCTCAGCCGGTGAAACTGCGCGACAACCCAGAGCTCCAGCAGCAGTTGGCATCGCTAGCGCCGGACGCGATCATCGTCGTCGCGTATGGCCGCATCATTCCCCCGTGGATGCTCGCGCTGCCACGCTTCGGCAATCTAAACCTGCACGGATCGCTGCTGCCGCTCTATCGCGGCGCGGCGCCCATCCAATGGGCCATTGCCCGCGGAGCGACCGAGACCGGCGTCACGACGATGCGTCTCGATGCCGGCCTTGACACTGGGGACATCCTGCTGCAGCGTACGGCACAGATTGGACCCGATCAGACCGCAGCCGATCTTTTTCCGATGCTGGCGACGATGGGCGCGGGGCTGATGGTGGAGACGCTGGCCGGCCTGGAGAATGGCACGGTGCAGGCGAAGCCACAGGACAGCTCCCAGGCGACGCTCGCGCCGATTCTGACGCGCGATGACGCTCGCATCGACTGGACCCACCCGGCGCAGGAGATTTACAACCGCTGGCGTGGTTTTCAGCCGTGGCCAGGAGCCTGGACGCGCTTTCGCGGGAAGAACCTGACGGTCCATGCCATGCGCCCGACGGGCGAGTACGCAGGCACTGCCGCGCCAGGAACGATGCATCGCGCCCAGGACCGCGTACTGATCGCCTGTGGCAAGGGCACCCTGCTTGAGCTGCTGGAGGTGCAGTTGGAAGGAAAGCGCCGCATGCCGGTCGGGGCATTTTTGAACGGCTACGCGCCGACCCCGGGCGAACAACTCGGCTGAACCCGCAGGCGATCCGCTGTTGCCGTTGCCTTTGTTTTTCTGGTTGTCATTCCCGCAGGGAATCTGCTGCTGTTGCCTTTCGTGTTTTCATTCCCGCAGGGAATCTGCTGCTGTTGCCTTTCGTGTTTTCATTCCCGCAGGGAATCTGCTTTTCCAGTCCTATGGCTGCACGGAAAGCTGAATCGCATCACCGGCGCGAATTTGACTCCCCGCCAATGGATTCTGCGCAACAACCGTCCCGGGCGGTACAGGCCCGGCCCCAAAAGCTGATCCGGGCTGCGGAGCGGCGGGCGTTCGGATGGGTGCAATCTGAAACCCGGCGTGGATCACCGTCCACGCCGCCTGCGTGAAGGGCACGCCGGTAAGGTCGGGGACGATGCTGGCGGACGCTTCAGTCGGCTCTGGCGCGGCGGTCAGCAGGCTTACTCGAGGGTCCAGCACGCTGTCAGCTTTCGCCAGCGGCGTCTGAGATATCACAGTATTTGCCGGGGCGTATGGGTAGGGCAGCGCGACGACGTTGCCAAGCTGCAGGCCGAGGCGCCGGATCGTCATGGCCGCCAGGCTCTCCTCCAGACCCTCGAGGGGCGGAATTGGCACCTTCTGCGGGCCCAGACTCACTGCCAGGCGAACCGGCCAGCGTTTGCGCACACGGGTTCCGGCGGCCGGGCTTTGCGTCAACACGGCACCGGCGGCCACACTGGGGCTGTAGTAGCGGCCGTCAATTGTTACCTGCAGGGCGCGCGCGCGAAGTGTTCGCACCGCATCCGCAACGGGCATGTCCGCCAGCGCCGGTACCCGCACCTCCGTGCCGTGGATCGCCAGCCGCATCGTCACCATCGCCGATACCAGCGCAATCATCACCAGTATCAGGACTGCCGCTATGCCGCGGAACAGGCGCCGCACTTATTCACCCTCGATCTCAATCGAGTAGTCGATCTGCACCTTGCCGGTAAGCATCTGCGCGACCGAGCAGTATTTTGTCTCTGACAGGCGTACCGCATCTTCCGCGGCTTTGCGCGAGACGGCGCCCGAGACCTTGTAGGTCAGGTGAACGTGCGTGAAGACAGCAGGGGCTTCGTGCGCCTGCTCGGCCACCGCCGAGACGGTCAGGCCGAGGAGCGGCTCGCGCTTCTTGGTCAGGATGCCGACGACATCGACCGATGTGCAGCCGCACAGCGCGGTCAGAACCAGCTCCATGGGAGACGGACCCTTCGCATGTTCGGGGGATGTGTCCATGGGGATGGTGTGTCCGCTCTGCGATGTACCTTCGTAAATCTTTTCGGCGATCCAGCGTGCGCTTGCGTGCATCGGAATGTTCTCCTATCGGGCGTTGTCTGCAGCGGGCTCAGGATGAATAAAGACTCCCGCAACCCGCGGATTGTTCTCCTTGACCCGGTCCTCAAGCGCGGTGATCAGAGCGTGTACCTGCTTCATGCTCAGGTCGTCCGGCAGGGTGCAATGGCACGAGATGCGAACGCGATCGCCAGCGCTTGAAACCAGCACATCATGTACATCCAGAATATCGGGGAATTCGGCGGAAGCGTCGCGAAGTGCGGTCTCCATGGCGCGGTCCTCGCTGCGTTGCGCTTCGGTCTCAATCGAGCCCTGCTCACTTTCAATGTGCGTCAGAATGCTTTCGATCTGCGGCACATCCCGGCGCATCTCGCCTTCGATACGGCTCACCAGTGCGTGGGCCTCGCGCAGATTCAGAAATTCACCCACCTCAAGATGCTGTTCAAGATGCAGCTTGCCGTTGTGCTGTTTGACGCTCACATCGTGGACGGTCAGGTTGTGCCGCGCCGCGACCGCGCGCACGCGATCAAAGATGCTCTCGGATTTTCCCGGGCGCGGGACGACACTTACGACCACGTCAGCATCGGGCAGAATGCGATGCACGGCGGCGGCGACATCGTCCTTCATCTGGTCAATCCGCTGGAAGCTTAACGTGCGCGGCAGGCTGACGGTCAGGTCGGCGAAATAGTGATTGCCGGAGAGCCGCAGCCGGACCCGCTCGATGGTGAAGTCTTCCGGCAGCCGGCGCAGCGATTCGCTCACCTGCAGCCGGATCTCAAGCGGTGCGGCATCGGTGAGGACATCGACGGTCTGCCGCGCCAGCCGCCAGCACACCTTCAGGATGATCGCGGAGACCGCAATGGCGGCGAGCGGATCGCCGAAGCGCAGCCACGGCAGGCGCCACTCCTGCGAGGCGGCTACGGCCAGCAGGCCGACCATCACAGCGGCGGAGGACCAGATGTCCATGCCAAAGTGAACGGAGTCCGCCTCCAGCGCCTGACTGCGCGTCAGGCGGGCGACCCGCGCCAGCTCCCGCGAACGAAAAAAATCCACGCCGATCGAAAGAAGCAGCACCGCAAACGGCCACACGGAAAGCCGGAGCGGCGCGTGATGCCGCATGAGCCGCTCCCCGGCTTCCACCAGGATCCACACCACGGAAAGCAGCATCAGGAGCGTTTCGGTGAACGCCGCAAGGTTCTCCATCTTGCCGTGGCCGTAGGAGTGGGCTTCGTCGGCTGGCCGGTCAGAGACGGTGACGGAGACCAAAATGAGCAGCGAAGCCAGCAGATCGAGGCCCGAGTGCGCAGCCTCGGACAACATGCCAAGGCTGCCGCTCACCAGGCCGGTCCACAGTTTCAGGCCGGTGATTGCCGCGGCGGCCAGCAGGGAGATCGCCACCGTCCGCTTTTTCACGGCGACGTGCGAAGATCCGGGAGCGACGATGGCGGCAGAGCGCGGCATGATATGTCAGCGAGCGGCGACTGCTTCAGCGGAGCAGCAGGCGCCGACGCTCATGCTTTCACAGCGTGGTAAAGTCCTGCAATCCCGAAGGAGTAGGCGGTCCAGCCCGCATTGCGAAAGCCGCAGCGGGTCATCAGCGCGACCATCTCCGGCGGCGCCGGAAAGCGCGCCACCGAGCGCGGCAGGTATTCGTAGGACTCGCCGGAGCCTGACACGAACCGGCCAATGCGCGGCAGGACGCCATGAAAGTATGCCCGGTACGCCAGACCGATCAGGCCGCGCGGCTCGCTGAAGTCGAGAATGCCGAGCTCGCCGCCGGGCTTCAGCACGCGATGAAACTCGCGCAACCCGGCCTCATAGTTCGCCAGATTGCGGAAGCCGAAGGCCGAAGTGATGAGATCGGCAGAGCCGTCCGGCAGCGGCATGTGCAGCGCATCCGCTTCCACGGTGACAGCACGGCGCGCACCGAGCACGGGCGCTGCGAATTTCTTATCAGCGCGATCCAGCATGCGGCGGGCAAAATCGAGCGCCAGCACCGGCTCGCCGTTCTCTGGCCGCCATCGCAGCAGCGCCAGGGTCATGTCTCCCGTGCCGCAGCACACGTCCAGCACCTGTGCCTCGGGCCGCGCCAGAATGTGGCGGAACCGTCGCGCCGCGCGCCGCCACCACAGGCGGTCGATATTGATCGAGAGCACATGATTGAGCGTGTCGTAGCGGGGCGCAATGCCATTGAACATGACGCGCACGGCTTCGGCCTGCGCCGCTTCATTCACGGGCTCCTCGCCTTGCGGATCGATGGGTTCTGCGCCGCGCGCCGTGCCGCTCATATTCCACGCTCGTGCATCAACTGCAGCATGGCACGGATGGCCGTTGCCAGCTCGGGCTCGGTGACATCCTCGACCACCACGGCGTGGCCAATCGCAACCGGCAGCACAAAGCGTCGCCGCTCGTGCAGGTGCTTTTTGTCGCTTGCGGTCAGGCGTAACAGCCGCGCAGGCGCTGCCTTGAATCGACGCAGGGGTCCAAGGCGAAACAGAAGATCCTGCACGCGCTGTGCCTCTTCCACCGGCAACGCTGCCCGCGCGACGGCAAGTTGCAGTGCGGCGACCATGCCCCACGCCACGGCTTCGCCATGCAGCAGCGTGCGATAGCCCGTCGCCGCTTCAATCGCATGCCCGACGGTATGGCCCAGGTTCAGCAGCATACGGCGGCCGCTCTCACGCTCGTCGGCTCCGACAATCTCTGCTTTGATCCGCACGGAGCGTTCGATGGCATCGGTCAGCGCCGCAAGGTCGCCAGCCAGCAGCGCATCCATGTCACGCTCCAGCCGAGCGAAAAATTCGGCATCGCCCAGGACGGCCGCTTTGACGGCCTCCACAAGCCCGGCCCGAAGCTCCGACGCCGGCAGCGTGGCCAGCGCCCCGGGGTCGCAAAATACAGCGCGAGGATGGTAAAAGCTGCCGACAAGATTCTTGCCGGACGCGAGATTTACTCCAGTCTTGCCGCCGACGGAGGAATCAATCTGCGCCAGAAACGTAGTCGGGGCCTGTACATACGCCACGCCGCGCATGTAAATGGAAGCAAGAAAACCCGTCATGTCGCCGATGACGCCGCCCCCGAGCGCGACCAGCAGGGCATCGCGGCGAGCGCCGGCGCGGCTCATCGCCACCGCCAACCGCTCCACGGTCCGCAGCCGCTTGTGCCACTCACCGGCAGGGACATCCAGCCGATGCAGCGGCATGCCCTGGGCCGTAAAGGACACTTCCACCACCGCGCCCCACGCATTCCAGATTTCCGGAGAAGTGACTACAAATACCGAATGGCACGGAACCGGCAACGCTGCCAGGCGAGCCGGCAGTTCGGCAAGCAGGCCGGGCTGGATGATGACCGGATAGCGGGCGGAGGTGGTTTCAACGGGAACGACAGGCATCGCTGATGCTCATCCTACCGCAGCCGTGCCCGGATGCCATTTCATGACACGCAGCGTTGTCCATTGACGGGGCCGCACTGCATGCTACCCTCGAAAAGTGCTACGGGAATCGCAATTTCACTGGATCGTTGTCGGGGGCGGAATCGCCGGTCTGCGCGCTGCTTTAACCTTGGCTGCCGTCGGGGAAGTCAAGTAGCGCTCGAACGCCGAGGACACGACTTCATATTCTTCGTCGCTGATCGACTTCTTGCCCTCGGTGGTGAAGGCGTAGGCGCAGCCTTCGTGCCAGGCGTAGATCACCGGCACCACGTAGGTCCCCTCCCCGTCACGGCAGCCGACCCGTCCGACCCGCTGGTCGAGGAGAAACTCCTCGACCTCCTCGTCCGTCATCTCTTCGATCACGAGCCGAGGGTAGACGCGGCCGGCCGGTGGGGTCGTGGGCTATGCGCTTTCGGACCCGGTGGCGGACCTAGGGTGGGGTGGACCGGAGTGGTCGG
>JAJXUS010000048.1:7797-9497 GCA_021782675.1 Acidobacteriota bacterium | reverse complement strand
TCTGGTTGCTACCGGCAACCTGACGCCGGGCTCACCGTCGACGGCCAATATTACGATTCCGGTGGTGGCGGCGGGCGCGCATGTTCTTGCGGCTACGTACGCCGGGGACGCCAGTTTCACCAGCTCTTCGACCGCGGGAGTGACGATTACGGCTGGCAAGGGCGCTACGACGACGACCGTTGTGGCGACGCCGGCGATGTTGACCAGCGGAACGGCGGAGAGCCTGACGGCGACGATTGCGCCGGTGAATGCGGTGACCGGCACAACCTATACGTTCAGCGGCAGCGTGACGTTTTACGACGGCACCAAGGTGCTGGGGCTGGTGCCGGTGACGGGAAGCACGGCAACGCTGGCCGGGCTCACCATGGCGGCGAACATTTCCCACGCCATTACGGCGGTCTACTCCGGCGACGGCAACTGGCTGGGAAGCACGTCGGCGATTCTACCGCTGGCTGCCACCACCTTGCCCGACGCGGTGGTGCTGACTGCGAACAGCACCAATCCGTCGCCGGGGCAGGCGATTGTGCTCACGGTGACGGTGACGCCAACGACCACCCCCGGGGCTACGGCGGAACAGAATCCCACCGGCACGGTGGTGTTCTACAACGGAACGACGGTAATTGGGACGGCGACGCTGGTGGCGCAGCCGAACACCTACTCCTCGATTGCGACGCTGACCACGCAGACGCTGCCGGGTGGCGCGGTGACGCTGAGCGCGTACTACCAGGGCGATCTGGCGTATGACGCCGCGCTGTCGAATTCGCTGTCGATGACGGTGCAGGCCTTTACGATTACGCCCGCGCCGACGAATCCTGCCACTAACCTGAATATCGTGCAGGGCGGGGCGGGGAGCGTGTCGTTCAACATCACCGGCGTGGGCGGCTTCAATGGGATGATCCAGGCGGAGTGCCAGGTGCCGTCCCAGGATTACATGACGTGCACGGCGAGCCCGCAGCAGTTGACGCCACCGGGCACGCTGACCTTCACAGTGCAGACGTTTACGTCCGGGCAGCCGCTGACCGCGAGCCGGGACACGCCGCCCGTATGGCCGCGCACCGCGGGGGGAGCCGCTCTTGCCGGCTTGATCTTCCTGCTGCTGCCGTTCGGGCGCCGGGCGCGGGCGTTTCTGCGTTGCGGAACGAGGAATGCGCTGATTGTGCTCCTGCTGCTGGCCGGGCTGGCGGGTACAGGCCTGGGATGCAGCAGCGGCGGCGCAATTACCAGCTACGGCACGCCGCTGGGCGTGGCGACTCTGCAGGTGACGGCGCATGCGTATGTGGATAACACGGTGGTGAGCCAGAGCGTGTATTTCACGGTGAATGTGCTGGCGAAGTAGATTTCTCATCGGGCCTGAAGGCCCATTTCTTGCAGCGGGATGATGTGGGGTCCGATTCCTTGGGGATGGGGGCCCTTGCCCTTGTCCGGCTGCGGGGGCCGCTCCGGGCAGGTCTGGGGTGGTAGGCTGGGCTTTCGTTCCAGGAGTCATTAACTCGATGCATTCCAGCCATCCTGTTCACTTCAATCTGATGGCCGCGGCTCATGCGGCCATGCTTGAGCACGGATTTCAGCCAGATTTCGCCCCCGGCACCGACGTTGAGATTGCGAAGATCAAGGCCGGCGCGGAGATTCCAGCGCCCGATGGCCATAAGGATCAGCGCGATCTGCTTTGGTCGTCGATCGATAACGACACGTCGCGGGAT
>JAJXUS010000048.1:0-7787 GCA_021782675.1 Acidobacteriota bacterium | reverse complement strand
CGGGATCTGGATCAGATTGAGTGGGCGGAGCAGTTGCCGGACGGCCGCATCCGCGTGCTGGTGGGCGTGGCGGATGTGGATGCCTATGTGCACAAGCGAAGCCTGATTGACCAGCATGCGCAGTCGGAGACGACCTCGGTGTATACGGGCGTGCGCGTCTTTCCGATGCTTCCGACGGAGCTGTCGGAGGGCATCACTTCGCTGAATGAGAATGAGGACCGCGCCGCCATCGTGATCGAGTTCTGCGTGGATGCTTCAGGCGCCGCCAGCGACGGCAAGGCGTATCGTGCCCTGGTGCGCAACCGGGCGCAGCTTGCCTATCCGAGCGTGGGCGCGTGGCTGGAGGGTCATGGTTCGGCGCCGGCCAAGGTTGCCGCCAACCCCCAACTGGAGGCTCAACTCCGGCTGCAGGACAAGGCCGCGCAGTGCATGGTGGGTGGCCGTTTCCAGCATGGCGCGCTCGATCTCGAGACGGTGGAGACTCGGCCGGTGATGCTGCAGGACGAGGCCGTGGATATTGCCAAGCTGGAGAAGAACCGCGCCACGTCGCTGATTGAGGAGTTCATGGTCGCAGCCAACGGCGTGATTGCGCGCACCCTGGAAGAGGCGGGCGTGGCGTCGATCCGGCGCATTGTGCGGACGCCGAAGCGGTGGGGGCGCATTGTGGAGCTGGCCGCGGGGCTGGGCACGACGCTGCCCGCCGATCCCGACTCGAAGGTGCTCAACGATTTTCTGATTGCGCAAAAGCGGAAGGATCCGGATCACTTTCCCGATCTCTCGCTGGCGGTGGTCAAGCTGATGGGGCCCGGAGAATACGTGCTGGTGAAGCCGCATGAGGTTTCGCCGGGTCACTTTGGTTTGGCGGTGCAGGACTACACGCACTCGACGGCGCCCAACCGCCGTTTTCCGGATGTGGTGACGCAGCGGATTTTGAAGGCGTGGCTGTCTCAAGAGCCACAGCCCTACTCGGAAGGCGCGCTCAACGCAGTTGCGCAGCGATGCACGGAGATGGAAGACCAGGCGCGCAAGGTAGAGCGGGAGATGCAGAAGCGCATTGCGGCGGTGGTGCTGCAGAAGCATATCGGCCAAAGCTACCGCGCCATTGTTACCGGCGTGAACCAGTACGGCACGTTTGTGCGCGCCCTGGAGCCGCACGTGGAAGGCATGCTGATGCACGCAAAGGGACTGGATGTTGGCGACAGGGTAACCGTCCGGCTGATTTCCACAGACCCGCAGCGGGGCTTTATTGACTTCGCTCTGCAAGGCGCCTGAGTTCAGCCGCTTAGAGGTTCTCTGCGTTGCCGTGCGACGAGCGGAGTTTTCGCTCCGATCCGCAACAATTCTGACTCTATTCTCGAGATTTTCCGTCTAACTACTTTGACACCTCTTCTGCGCAAGAATGCAGGACTTGCGGGCGATTCCTCGGCGGAAATTGTCCGGGGGAACAACTATTTTTCGGCTGGCCACCTTTCCTCGCGCATCATCCCGATTCAAAACGGGCGCCGGTCACTTGATGGAGAATGGATGCGGAAGTTTTTTTTCTTTTTTGCTGTGACGTTTTTATTGAGCCTGGCGCTGCCGGGCATTTCCTCTCAGGCATTCGGGCAAAATAGGGCGGTGCCCGTCATGCTTGCATCGAGCAGTCCGCTGCCGGATGCGCCGCTGCCGCAGAGTGCCGGCTCAAGCTCAAGCCAGAGCACGCAGGACCCCAGCGTGCGGAAGGACCAGAGCACGCCGGAGACTGCACCGGATCTCAATCGCAAGAGTCCGCAGACGCCGGCCGGGGTTCCGGCGACGCAGAAGCCGAAGCCGCTGCCCGAGCCCAAGCGCATTCTGGGCATGATGCCGAACTATCGCGCGGTGAGCGCGGGGGTTCTGCCGCCTCCGCCGTCGTCGAAGCAGGCATTTATCATCGCCTCGCAGAACAGCTTCGATTATTCGTCTTTTGTCTTCGTGGGCATCACCTCACTTATGGCCGAGGGGACGGAGTCGCATCCTTCTCTGGGGAAAGGTGTGGGTGGTTTCTGGGGCTACACGTGGCGTGGGTTTGTGGACAAGACCGACGGAAACTACTGGGTGATCTGGCTGCTTCCCTCCATCGTGCACCAGGACGAGCGCTACTATGCCAAGGGGCAGGGGCCGATCAAAAGCAGGGTGTGGTATGCCGCCACCCGCATCTTCATCACGCCGAACTACAAGGGCAAGAACGTGTTCAACTCCGCCGAGATCTTTGGGCGTGGCATTTCGCAGTCGATTTCTCTCACCTACTATCCGGCCGCGGACCAGAGCGTAGGCCCGTTCATGGAGAAGTTCGGCTATGCTCTGGGGCGCGATGCGTTGACCAACGTGTTTCGCGAGGTATGGCCCGACGTGGACGCGCATGTGCTGCACCGGCACAGGAGACTGCAGCAGTAGCGCGTCTGCTCTACACTGCATCAAGCGCAATATGGATGATGGGGTGCAGCATCGGGCTGAGCAACCGAGGATACTGCTGGCCGGGAAACGCGGCGCGCGGATGAAGTGGTGCGTGCGCCAGGCGTGGATGCGCGCGCTGTTGGCAGGGGCACTGATGTCTGCCGCATGGGCTGTGCCGTCCGCGGCCCAGGCGGTTCCCGGGGCGTTGCCGCTGGGTGCGGAGAGGCTGCCGGACGCGCCTGTGCCCGAGGCGTCGCTCTCCACCGAGGCGGATTTCGCAGCGGTTTTGGCGCGGGTGGCAGGGCAGACTGGACCCGTGGGACAGGAATCTTCCAGCCAACAATCTTCCAGTCAGGAACTTCCCGGCAAGGCGGAGAACGCGCGCGAGAAGGCGCGCCGGCAACTGCGCGAGGAAGAGAAGCAACGGGTGCTGGGAGTGGTGCCGAACTTCGGCACGACGTATCTGTGGGATGCTGCCAGCCTCACCGCGGGGCAGAAGATGGGGCTGGCATTGCGTTCGGCGGTCGATCCGTTTACGTTTGCCGCCGCGGTGCTGGTGGCGGGGAGCCATGAGGTTCTGGATGACGAGCCCGGGTTCCAGTGGGGCGCCGCGGGCTTTGGGCAACGGGCCGGCGCCGCCTATCTGGACGCCTTTGACGGCAACCTGATCGGAGGGGGGATACTGCCGGCGCTCCTGCACCAGGATCCGCGCTACTTCAGGATGGGACGGGGCGGCTTTCGCCATCGCCTTTTCTACGCGATCGAAGCCACCGTGGTGTGCCGCGGCGACAACGGGCGCAATGAGCCCAATTACTCGAATATCGGCGGCAACCTGGCGGCGGGCGCGATCTCGAATCTGTATTACCCGGAACAGAATGCCGGCGCGGGTCAGACCGTCCTGAATGGGATCATCGTGACCGCCGAGAATACGGCCGGCGGCATCTTCGACGAGTTCTGGCCCGACATCTCGCGGAAGCTGTTTCATAAGGACCCCACGGGCGGGGTAGACGCAGGCGTGAGCAGGCAAAACGGGAAACAGGGGACCGACCTTAGCCGGGAAAACAGGCGCACTTTCTAGGGGTCTTGTGACCGGGCAAACGAGTCGGTATACGGGCCGGAGTGCGGCTCTGGGAACACGTTTTCACCTTCGCCGAGCCGTAGAAATAATTTCGCAACCTAAACATTTTAAAAGAAAATAATTACACGACCAGGTAACTTGAGGGGTTGTTCGAGGGAATGGTTGACAGGGGCAAAAAGGGTCTGGTATACCGTGTCGTCCCTGTATTCTGTATGCAATTAATCGTATACAGTATGCGGGGAAAGACCGACTAACGGTCCGGGCCCCTGTACACGGCGCACCGGGCGCGATCCCCCCGGGGAACGCGCCCACGCACCGTGCATGGCCGCCCTTCGATCCCCCTTGGAGGCACCATGGCGCACGCAGTATGCAAGCTTTCTCCGGCAGGTTCTGCCCGGACCCCTGTCTTAACGCGGGCACGAGAAAAGAAATCGCGGACAACCTTGTTCTCAGCGCTGGGCATTTTTGGTTTGGTGATGTTGCTGGTACTGCTGCTGGTGCCGGCGCGGATGTCCGCGCAGACCAGCGCGTCGATGACAGGCGTGGTGCAGGATGCGAGCGGGGCAATTCTCCCCAAGGCCTCGGTGACAGCAACCAACACGCAGACGGGAGTTGCGCGGACCACGGTTGCGAACCAGGACGGTCGCTACAGTTTCCCTGACCTGGCACCGGGCACCTATGTGATCAAGGCCAGCGCGCCGGGGTTTCAGACATCGGCTCACAGCAACGTGGTGCTGCAGGTGCAGCAGGCGGGGCTGGCGAATTTCAGCCTGCAGCCGGGTAGCGTGACGCAGACCGTGGAGGTGAACTCGGCTGCGCAGGAGCTGGATACGCAGGACACGACGGTGGGCACGGTGATTGAGAACAAGCGCATCACCACGCTGCCCCTCAACGGCCGCGATTTTCTGCAATTGATCTCGCTGAGCGCCAATGTGACCTCGGGATTTGGCGCACCGGGGCAGGCGGCCTTGCGTGAAGGCGGCAGCCGGGCGACGGAGCAGTTCGCGATCATGGGGCTGCGCAGCACCTCGAACTATTACACGCTGGACGGAATCGACAACACGGATGTAGATTTCAACCTGATTATCATGCAGCCTTCGATCGACGCGGTGCAGGAGTTCAAGGTACAGACCGGCGTCTATCCGGCCGAATTCGGGCGCGAGGCGGCGCAGATCAACGTGCTGACGAAATCCGGCACGAATCAGTACCACGGAACCGCGTACGAGTTTCTGCGCAACGACGTTCTGGACGCGCAGCAGTACAACTTTACGAATGGCAGCGCGCCGGCAAAGAATCCCTTCAAGTGGAATCAGTTTGGATTCACGCTGGGCGGCCCTGTGGTGATCCCCAAAGTTTTCAATGGCCACGACAAGCTGTTTTTCATGAGCAACTGGGAGGGGTACCACATCCGCCAATCGGCGAATCGGCTGTTCACTGTGCCCACCTCGGACATGCGGTCGGGGAACCTGGGCTATCTGCTCACGTTGAAGAGCCCCAAGCAGCTCTATGATCCTTCGACGAAGACGGTCAACGGCGGCGTGGCGACCGGGCAGCCGTATTCCGGCGACATGATTACGAATATCAATCCCGTGTCCACGATCCTGCTGAAGTATGTGCCGCAGCCGAATCTCAGCAGCACCTATAACGCGTCGAACGGGAGCCTGAATCCCAATTACGTGGTGGCATTGAACAATCCCACTGATAAGAACCAGTTCACGGGAAGGATTGACTGGGCGCAGAGCCAGAACTCGGATTGGTTTTTCCGGTATAGCTGGACCAGCGAAAATGTTCTGAGCCAATCGCTGGGACAGGCGGGAATGAAGACACCGACGACGGGGGACCAGGGCGTGCTCGGATACACGCATGTGTTTTCTCCGAACAAGGTGAATGATTTCCGGTTGGGGATCAATATTTTCAAGAACAACGTGGAGACGCTGCTTGCCGGGCAGACGGATGTGGTGGACAGCCTGGGGATTCCAGGCTACTCGACTCCGCAACCGGGGAGTTGGGGAATTCCGGCGATTGGCGGATTCACGGATGGCCTGAGCGGCTGGGGTGATCAGACCAGCGCCCCATTCCTGCTGGACGATGAGACCTTCCAGATCGTGGACAACTTCTCCTGGACGATCGGGCAGCATTCGATCCGCATGGGAGTGGACCTGCGGCGCGATCATTATGACTATACGGGTAACGAATTTTCGCGCGGCCAGTTCCAGTTCCAGGGCCAGATGACGGCGCCGCCCGGGTCAAAGACCGGGGGCGATGCCTTTGCCGATTTTCTTACCGGGTACTGCTATACCTGCACCGACGCGCTGAGCCCGGCGCAGACGGATATGCGCGCCTACAGCCAGGCCTATTACGTGGAAGATACGTGGAATATGACGCCGAAGATGACGGTCAATTATGGGCTGCGCTACGAGTTTATTCCGCCTTGGTATGACCAGGCGCAGAACGTGGTGAACACGGTCACGCCGCCTCTGACTCCGGGCGGATCAACGGACGCGATTCCCAACCAGGCGAACGTGACCGATCCCACGCTGCAGCCCGTGATGGAGCGTCCCGGAACCGGCAACTTCTACCAGGGGCACAGCAACGTCAATTTTGTGAATATACCGGTACTGCGCACCAATGCCTATGGCGGCCGGCTGGTGCAGAGCAACCATCTGAACCTGGCTCCGCGGCTGGGGATCAGCTACAGCCCGACGCCGAACTGGGTGGTGCGCGCTGGCGCGGGAATCTTCTATAACCAGGACTCGGGCATCGAGTATTTTGATATGGCGCGCGGCTGGGGACGCATCAATCCGCAGGGCAATCCGGCGCAACCTAACGTGACGTATCAGAACTTCATCGTTGCCACCAACGGCGTGACCCAGCAGATCTCGCCGAGCGCCTTCGGCATTACGCCGCAGCTGAAGACGCCGTCGGTTTACCAGTACATTCTCAACGTGCAGCACAATCTAACGCGGAACACGATGCTCGAAGTGGACTACAGCGGGAGCAAGGGGCAGCATCTGTGGGGGCTGTTCAATACGAATCCCGCGGTGCCGGGCGATCCCAACACGGTAGCCACCTCGCGCGAGCCCTTCCCCGAATACTCGATCATCCAGGTGATGGAGTCGCAGAACTACAGCAACTACAACGCGCTGAGCGTGAAGCTGAGCCGGACCCTGGCTAGCGGCCTGACCTACTCGGGCAACTTCACGTGGGCCAAGTCGATGGACAACAGCAGCGCCATCCGCGGGACTTCGAACGACATTCTGCCGCAGGACAGCCGTTGCCTGCCCTGCGAGTATGGCTACTCAGCGTTCAACATTCCCAGAATGTTTGTGGGCTCGGTCATCTATCAACTGCCCTTCGGCAGGGGCGAGAAGCTGCTGACCAATGCAGGCGGCGTGGTAAACGAAATTGCGGGGGGATGGCAGATCAGTTCCATCGTCACGTGGAGAAACGGTTTCCCGATCAACACACAGGCCGGCTTTGCGACTGCCGGCACGCTGGGATACGGAGAGACTCGGCTGGATGGGACGGGTGTTTCTCCTTACCAGTCGAACAAGAGCCTGCATCAGTGGTTCAATCCGGCAGCGTTTGCCGAGCCGGCGAATGGAACATTTGGCGATTTTATGCGCAATGGCGTGATGGGACCGTCGTTCTTTAACTGGGATGCTTCGGTGCTGAAGGCGTTCCCGATTCACGAAGAGCAGTTACTGCAATTCCGGCTGGAGATGTTCAACGCCGCGAATCATCCCAACTGGGCGGCACCGCACCTGGGCTGGGCGAGCCGCACTTCTACCTATGGAGGAACGTTCGACACCATCACTGACACGCAGAACTCTCCCAACTCGATGCGCGAGATTCAGGCAGCGCTGAAGTTCATTTTCTAATCGATGGGTCACGGAATCGGGCCGGGAGGCAATCTCCCGGTCCGATTCCGTTTTTCCGGTCTCTGCTTTTCAGGCTGAAAGCCGCAGCCGCACCCTTGCGGCAACTCCCGCGGTAGCTTTGCGCATCCATGCACAAGCCGGCGTCAGGAACCGAATCGCGGCTTTGCGCCCCGCGGAGTGCGGTCATCCCTGTGCCGGGCACACGGGGACGGAATCAGAGCGCCGCAGTTTGGGCATCGCGTCGTTTGTGAGTGAGGCCATCGCATGGCTCCGGGGCAAGGAGGGTCGTGCGCCGCGTCACCCCCGGCTGTGCTTGATAGCATGGAGACTTATTTGCAGCAAGGAGCGAACGGTATCCGCACTATGTCCAATTCTCCAGTTAAATTTGGCACGGACGGTTGGCGCGGCGTCAT
>JAJXUS010000047.1 GCA_021782675.1 Acidobacteriota bacterium | reverse complement strand
CTTCACTGAGGTGCCGACGCCGACTTTGCTCTTCCACTCCGGGCTGACCTTCGAAAGATAATCGACCCATGCGTAGGTGGTGCCGGAGCCGTCCGAACGATGGACCACGATGATGTTGGCGGCGGGCAGCTTTACACCGGGATTGGCCTTTTGAATCTCCGGATCATTCCACTTGGTGATGTGGCCCAGGTAGATCCCGGCCAACGCCTGCGGCGTGAACTTCAGCTCCGCCGTAACTCCGGGAATGTTATATGAGGGCACATCCGCACCCAGTGCGGTCGGAAAGTGCAGAATCGGCGTTCCGCGCTTCTGCTGCGCTTCGGCCAGCTCCTGATTCGTCATTGGACCGTCGGTTGCACCAAAATCGACCGTGCCGGCGATCAGTTGGCGGATACCGCCGCCCGACCCAATCGACTGATAATTCACTTCGACGTTGGGATGCAGCTTGTGATATTGGCTTGCCCAGTCGGAATATAGCGGATAGGCGAACGTCGATCCCGCTCCCGTGAGCGAAATTTGCTGCGCAGACACGCTGGTGACCGCCAGGATCGCCAGCGCACACAGTCTACGAATCATGAGTTTCCTCGTTTCTCGAGATGGAAACGGGAGCGCCGCTTATGCAAGACAGCCCCCCGGCTGGCCGCAATGACCTGTTCCTTTCTACGATACCAAGGTAAAAAGACGATGAATTTGCCCTTGGGTCGCCGCAGGTTTCCATTTGGCCGAGCTCTCCGGGCGCGATAAACTTTGGGGGCCATGTGGATAAGCCCTCTGTCTTCTGATCTTTCCCGCCGTGGACTGGCGGCCAGCGAGCTGGCCGCCAACGCCGTCCAGTCAGAAATCCGCGCCATGACGGTGGAGTGCGATCGCGTCGGGGGCATCAATCTGGCCCAGGGAGTCTGCGACACCGGGGTGCCGCATCCGGTAGCGGAGGCCGCATTGGCCGCCATTCGCGACGGATTTAACATCTACACGCGGCTGGACGGCATTGCGTCCCTGCGCGCAGCGATCGCCCGTAAACTGGTGGCGCATAACGGGATCCAGGCAAATCCTGAAACCGGGGTACTGGTCACCTCCGGCGCCACCGGCGCTTTTCACGCCGCCTGTCAGGCGCTCTTAAATCCCGGCGATGAAGTCATCCTGGTTGAGCCATTCTATGGCTACCATCGCAGCACGTTGACCGCGCAGCGTGTAACCTCCGTATCGGTGCCGCTGAGCCCCCCGAACTGGAGCGTAGACTTCGACCGCCTGCGGCAGGCCATCGGGCCCAAAACGCGCGCCATTGTAGTCAACACGCCCTCCAATCCGCTGGGCAAAGTTTTCACGAAAACAGAACTGGAATTCATCGCCGCACTCGCTGAAGAATTTGACCTCTTTGTCTTCACCGATGAAATTTACGAGTATTTTGTCTGCGACGGCGCCCAGCACATCAGCTTCGCCTCGCTGCCTGGTATGGCGGGGCGCACCATCACGATCTCCGGCTTCTCGAAGACCTTCAGCGTAACCGGTTGGCGGCTGGGCTATCTGGCCGCAGACTCGAAGTGGATCCCGGCTATCGGCTACTTTCATGATCTGACGTATGTCTGCGCGCCGTCGCCGCTGCAGCACGGCGCCGCTGCCGGACTGCTGGAACTCCCCGACGCCTTCTATACCGATCTGGCGCGCGAGTATCAGCAGAAGCGCGACATGCTGGTCGCCGCGCTGGCCGAGGCAGGGATGCCGCCCCACGTGCCCCAGGGCGCGTATTACATTCTGGCGGATGTATCTTCCCTGCCAGGGTCGAATGCCCGCGAAAAGGCGCGCTGGCTGCTCAACAAAACCGGCGTTGCGGGCGTTGCGGGTACCGCATTCTTCACCGGTGGCCGCGGGGAAAATCTGCTGCGCTTCTGCTACGCCAAACGATCCGCCGCACTGGCGGAGGCGTGCCAGCGCCTGCGGGCTTTGTAGATGCTGCACCGCACTTCGGACACTGAGCACAAACTCTTTTACGACGAGGACACGTTCGCATGAGCCGTAAAGAGCTTTCCGTCGCCGCCCGCCCGATCACGCGGTTTGTCAGCCCGTTTCAACGCTTTGCGCGTGTCGAGAGCGCTGGCGGCATCGTACTTCTGACAGCCAGCATCGCCGCCATCCTGTGGGCCAACTCCCCGGCCTCAGAATCGTACGCGTCACTGTTACACATCCCCATTACTTTGGGATTCGGCACGTTCCGCATTGCAGAAAGCCTGCACGTCTGGATCAACGACGGCCTGATGGCTGTGTTTTTTCTCTTTGTCGGGCTGGAGATCAAACATGAGATGCTCGTCGGCGAGCTCTCTTCCCTCCGGCTCAGCGCACTGCCGGTGCTGGCGGCCGCAGGCGGCGTAGTCGTTCCCGCGGGTATCTATATCGCGCTGAATCACGGCCATCCCACCGCCGGCGGCTGGGGCATCCCCATGGCGACGGATATTGCCTTTGCACTCGGCATTCTCTCGCTCTCTGGCAGCCGCGCACCAACGGGGCTCAAAGTTTTTCTCACGGCGCTCGCCATTGTGGATGACATCGCAGCCGTGCTCGTCATCGCATTCTTTTACTCAAGCCGGATCGACTGGACGATGCTGCTCGCCGCGTTCGTGCTTCTCGCGGCAGGCGCATTCCTGAATCAACTGGGCGTCACCCAGCTCGGCATTTATCTCGCCCTTGGTTTTGGCGTCTGGGTCTGCATGCTGCGCTCCGGCGTACACGCCACCATCGCCGGGGTTCTGGTGGCGCTGATCATCCCCTCCAGCCGCTATCTGGAGCCGCGCGAATTCCTGCGCCGCGCACATCACGAAATTACTTCCATGGAGGAGGATTACGCCGCCCATCCCGGGCAGGTTTCCAACGCCGGCCGCGATGCCTTTCTGAGCCTGCAGACCCAGTCGCACCTGGTGCAGGCTCCCCTGTTGCGGCTGGAGCACGCCCTGCAGCCGTGGGTCAGCTTCTTCATCATGCCGCTCTTCGCGCTTACAAACGCCGGAGTACCGCTCCATGGATTCCGCGCAGACTCTCTGCATGATCCCGCCGTACAAGGCATCTTCTTCGGGCTGCTGCTCGGCAAGCCCATCGGAATTCTGCTGTTTTCCTGGCTGGCAGTGCGCCTCGGCATCGTGGCCTTGCCTGCCAGCGTCACCTGGCGCCATATGATTGCCGCCGGATGTCTGGGCGGCATCGGCTTCACCATGTCGCTTTTTATCTCTGCGCTAGCCTTCGGCTCTGGCGCAGAAGACACGCTGGCCAAGGTGGGAATCCTTGCCGCCTCCGCTCTGGCCGCCATCGTTGGATCGCTCATTCTGCTGGGCAGCACGAACGCTCAGCAGGTCTAGCAGCACGTCTCGGGCCCGCGGTGAGAATCAGGCAACTTCCCGGCCGCCGCTAAATACGCCTGCGTGTGCCCGATAAATCTCCAGCACCTTGGCAGCGCGCGCCGGGTCGGTGGACCACGACCGGGAAACTTCCTGCACAAAATCATCGCCGGAGAGCGCAGCCAGCGCCGCGCGATAATGCGCATACTCGCCGCTTAACTGCCGCAGGAGGTCCATGCGGGCCGCAAAGCACTGCGCCCAGCCGGCAAACTTTACCCAGTTGGCCAGCACTGTGGTCCAGTGGCCGTGCAGATACTCCTGCGTCGGCATGGCCAGCGTCTCCGTGCCCGCAAGCGGTGGATGACTTTGCTTCTGTCCGAAGAGATTATCGGCTTCTACCGCCAGCCGCGACCGTCCCCAGGCGGACTCCAGCGCAGCCTCGCAGGCCGCATGTTCGGGAAATATGTGTCCGGCCGCGCGCGCGGCAGCGGCGGCACGCAGCAAAAACTCTGAGCGAAAATCCATGGCGAAATCTCCTTTTGAAAAGAGTCATCGCCAGTATTTCGAGTTCCCGCAAAACTCTGCGCCACGGCGGCGCGTCGTTTTATGCGAGCGCCCGCGGAATCGCCTGCTCCCAGCGCCCCTGCGCTTTCAGAATCAGCTCCACCACCTCCCGCGCCGCGCCCTGTCCGCCACGCGCATCCGTGACGTAGTGGCAGATCGCCTTCAGCTCCGGGGCGGCGTCGGCCACAGCGACCGCCAGACCCACGCGCTTCGCCAGCGGTATGTCGGGCAGATCGTCGCCCAGATACGCGACCTCCTGCTCCGAAACGCCGGTTATCCGAAGTATCTCTTCATAAGCCGCTGTCTTGGTCTCCTGGCCCAGATAGACAAACTCGACATGGTTTTCCCTTGCGCGCTGTGCGACCGCCGGAGAGCGTCGCCCGGTAATAAATCCGCAGCGAATCCCCATCGTGCTCGCCAACTTCAGGCCCAGGCCATCTTTGGAGTTGAAGACCTTCATCTCGGCGATTCCCTCTTCGCCGGGCAAAGACATCAGACAGACGCCCCCATCGGTCAGCGTGCCATCGATATCCATCAGAAATACCTTGATACGGGCCGCGCGTTCGAGCAGTACATGGAGCAGTTCAGGCATGCAGATATTCTAAGCTGCACCGTGGGTGGTGCCAGAAACGCTATGTTGGCTGCGGTTTACCGCCGCAGCCTGGAATTGTTCCGCGATTCGCACATAAATACCGGGATTTCCTAAGCTCAGAAAATGGCAACCAGTGCCATACTCTTTTCAACGAAAGAGAAATCTTTCACAGAAGAAGGCGCAGTGCAGATCGGCTCGAGTCTTGGCAACGAGGCTCCCATTCAGGAAACTGAGTGCAGCCAATCGGCAAGGCGCCGGCACGGCAGGCAAACCGAAGTTGCAAAGGATAGGCGGGCTTCGCTCGCGGATTCGACGTAGTTTCGGAAGCGCAGGTTGCGGCTCCGGGTCCGACCCCGGGTCTTCGCAAAGTTCGGATGGCCGGGGCGGGTTCTCGCAAGAGAGTTCGCCCCTGGCGCTTTTTGAGGCGACTGCGCAAACACGTACAGCTTCCGTTCTCATCGCGCGGAACACCTCCGCCGCATCCTTTCGTACCTCCTGGGAATCTAGATAAGTGCACGCCCACTGCGTGAACAGGAGATTTTCATGAAAGGTACTGTCCTTTACGGACCGCACGATATCCGCTTTGAAGACCGCCCGGAGCCGCGTATCGAGAAGCCCACGGACGCCATTCTTCGCCTGGCCGCCACCTGCGTCTGTGGGTCCGACCTTTGGCCGTATCGCGGCGTTCAGAAGATCGATAAGCCAACGCCGATGGGTCACGAATACTGCGGCGTTGTGGAGGCCGTGGGCAGTGAGGTAAAGACGGTGAAGCCGGGACAATTTGTCATCGGCTCCTTCTGCGTCTCCGACAACACCTGCCCCAACTGCCGCAACGGCTACCAGTCCGGCTGCGAGCAGATGGAGTTTATGAGCCGCGCGCAGGCGCCCATCCTACGGGTTCCGCTGGCAGATGGCACCCTCGTAGCCACGCCGGGCACCCCGCCGGACGATCTGCTGCCCAGCCTTCTGACCGTCTCCGATGTGCTCGGCACCGGATGGTTCGCCGCGGATGCCGCGAATGTGAAGCCCGGTTCGACGGCCGTCGTTGTGGGCGATGGCGCCGTGGGCCTGCTGGGCGTTTTGTCGGCCAAGGTCATGGGCGCAGGCCGCATCATTGCTATGAGCCGGCATAAACAGCGCCAGCAGCTTGCCGAAGAATTTGGCGCAACGCACATCGTGTCAGAGCGCGGCGAGCAGGGCGTGGCGCGCATCAAGGAGCTGACCGGCGGCCTGGGTGCGGACTCTGTGCTGGAGTGCGTCGGCACCGAAGACTCCATGATGCAGGCCGTCCAGTCCGCGCGCGTCGGCGGCTCCATTGGCTACGTTGGCGTGCCCCACGGCATGAAGCTCGAAATGTTCCCCGTGTTTCTGCATCTCGTCCACTTGCACGGCGGCCCGGCACCGGTGCGGCGCTTTTTGCCGGATCTGATCCAACTGGTCTGGGACCGTAAAATCCAACCCGGCAAAGTCTTTGACCTGACCCTTCCGCTCGATCAGGTGGCCGAAGGCTACCGCGCGATGGACGAACGACGCGCCATCAAAACGCTTCTGCGTCCGTAGGGCTGTAGACACGGGCGTGGGCGTGCGTTGTTTGCGACGGATGCACGCCGCGCCCGCGCGGCCGAAGAAGCGATGCGGGGGAATCCCGGGTCTCAGAAGCGAGATCTGGGCACCCGGTACCTGGGGCTTCGTGTCGTACATCCGTAAGGCTTCATCGAGACCTACCCATGGAAGCCAGAAACGGGACTTGCATGGGCCACCCCGAAGAGGAACTCCCTTACTTTATCGGCGACCTCCCCCACTCAAGCCAACTGAAGGCTTGAGTGGGGCACCCGGCACCCGGCATCGCCTCGACCGTCGAGTGGCCCATTCAAGCCTTCTTTCGGCTTGAGTGGGGTGGAGCTTCTATTGACAAACATACCGGCTGCCGCCGCGAGACCAGCGTGAATGCCGGAATGACGGCCTGGAACAAGCAAAAGCTCCCGGTCGGCAAAGGCTGACGCTCAACCTTTCGCGGTGGGTCTGGTCCTCGCCGGCCCACCCTTTGGCCTCCGCGCGCCGCTCTCTCGCGCCAGCAGGGCCTGTTTACGCGCTATGCCCCATCGATAGCCAGAGAGTTTGCCGTTCTTGCCGACCACGCGATGACACGGAATGGCAACGGCAATTTTGTTTGCGGCGCAGGCTCCTGCCACCGCTCGCGCGGCCTGCGGCATCTCCACCGCCGCCGCAATCTCTGCATAAGTCGCAGTGGTGCCCGGTCGAATTTTTTGCAGGGCCTTCCACACACGCTTCTGAAACAGGGTGCCTTGAATATCCAGAGGCAGGTCGATGGCGGCTTCCGGCGTCTCCACCCGTCGGATCGCGCGCCCTACGATTTTCTGCTCGTCGGCGGACGCGGGCCGGAGCGTCGCCTGAGGAAATCGCTGGCGCAAATCCTGCATGAGCGGCTCCTCCGCATCACCCAGCAGAATGGCGCACACGCCGCGCGATGTCTGCGCCACCAGCACCTTTCCCAGTGAACTGTTGCCGCTGGCCACGGCGATCTCCTCCCTGGCGCCGCCTGCGCGAAACACAGCCGGCTGCATGCCCAGCATCGCATCCGCCTGTTCGTAGAATCTGCCGGAGGTAGAAAACCCCGCGCCGTAAATCGCCTCCGTCACGGTTGCACTTTGCCGCAGAGCACTGCGCACACGGGCACCGCGCCGCGCCGCTGCGTATTCTGCGGGGGTCACGCCTGTCACCGCCTTGAACAGGCGATGGAAATGAAAGCGGCTCAAGCCGGCGCGTTCCGCCAGCGCCGTGAGGCTGGGCGTATTCTCCGCCTGCTCGATCAGCCGACAGATGTCAGCAATCATCGCTGCATTTTTTGCGCCAACGGAGGGCTCTTTGGGCCGGCATCGTTTGCAGGCGCGAAAGCCCGCCGCCTCCGCCTCGCGCACCGTGGAGAAGAAACGTACATTTTCCGGCCGCGGCCGTCGCGCCCGGCACGAGGGACGGCAGAACACGCCCGTCGTTACCACGGCATAAAAGAATGCGTAATCCGCGTTGGGATGGCGCGTGCACAACGCCTGCCAGCGCGGGTCCGTCAAGATCGCGTCGTTCTGCTCCGCCGGTTGCTTCGCCTGCATCGAATCGCCTCCCCGTTGACGCTTACTGTACGGTTTCGGCGCCGACGGCGCACTCCGGTCCTTGCTCATGAATTCCTCGTCCGCCCGAACGTGCCGCCACTGGCCCCACTCTCGCGTATCCTCAGAGACATCTCGCGCCGGACGCCAGGCCATCTGAAACTCTGTGCCGCAGCCGGCATGCATTTTGGGGAGAACCTTAACCATGTCTTTGCTGGAATACGCTCTGGGCTCATCGGACAAACTGCCAAAAGCGATCAGCCCGAGGGTACATGGCTACCTGGATTATGCGCAGGCCGCCATGCTGCTGGGCCTTGGCATTGTCTATCGCAAACGCAATCGCGCGGCATCGGCCGCAGCCTTCACCACAGGCGCGCTGATGCTGACGCAGGCACTGCTTACCGATTATCCCCTGGGCGCAGAGCCTGTTCTTCCCTTCGCGACGCATGGCCGCATCGACGCCGCCTTTGCCTCGACCGCCTGGGCCATTCCCAAGCTGTTCGGATTCGCCGATACAAAGGAGGCCGAGGCGTTCGCCCTGCAGTCGGCCCTGGTGGGCACCATCGCCAGCTTTACGGACTTCAGCACCGAGCGGGCCCGCATCCAGCGAGCAGGCTTTTAGCCGCGCTTCTGCCTTTGCTTCTCTTTCTGTCATTCCCGCAGGGAATCCGCTTCTGCCGTTGTCATTGCTCTTCTGGTTGTCATTCCCGCAGGGAATCTGCTTCTGCCGTCGTCATTGCTCTTCTGGTTGTCATTCCCGCAGGGAATCCGCTTCTGCCGTTGCTTTATCCCGCTGCGGAAGACCCCGCCCGCTCCGCCCGAAGCGCCATCTGCCGGGCGCCACGCAACGCGGCCACAGGGTCGCCGGCGGGGAAAAGCTCCATGGCAATATACCGGTCGTACTTCAGCTCGGCCAGTTTGCGGAATATGTTCGCGTAATCGATCTCGCCCGTTCCCGGTTGATGGCGTCCCGGCACATCCGCAATGTGCACTAACCCGAGCCACTCGATGTTCCCTTCCAGCTTGTCAATCAGGTCTCCCGCGGCTCTTTGCTCGTGATAAAAGTCGTACAAAACCTTCACCCGCGGATTGTCCACTGCACGGATGATCGGGAACGCCTCGCCGACGGAGCTGATGGCGACACCCTTGTATTCCAGCCCGTCAACCGGCTCAAACGCAAGCTGCATGTCGGTCGTGTCCATCAGATCGCCAACCCGCTTCAGCGTCTCCGTAATGGCATGGGTCTGCGCCTCGTGCGACTGGCCGGCCACGCGCTTGCCCGGAGTTAGGATCAGTTGCGGACAATCAAACTCCTTGGCGATGGCGATGTGATCCTTCACCGTCTGCAGCGCGTTCCCCATAGCAGCCGGGTCCGCCAGCATGGGACGGCCGCTGCTGATCGCGTCCACGGTCAACCCCAGCGCCTCAAGCTTTTTCCGGATGCGGCGCTTGTCCGCAGCCGACCACTTTACCGTTTCATTCGTGAACTCAACCGCGCTGTACCCGGCTTCCGCTGCAATCTCCAGGCAGCGCTCCAGCGGAGCCTGCGTTTCCAGCGGCCACACCATTACGGAGAACTCGAACCCAGCGGCTGGCGCCGCGAGTGCCCTGGCTGGCAGCAGCGCGCTTCCTGCTCCGAGATAGAGGGCGTTTCGGCAGAACTCTCTGCGGTCCATGGCAAAGCCTCCAAAGTTCCCGTGTTGCGCTCATATCTGGAGCGGACTCTCATTCGCCCCTCTGAAGCTCCGGTCGCGGCGCGCCGCTTTGCGGAAAAAGGCGCCGACCCCATCGTCGGCATCGGCTTCCCGCAGGCCAGTGCCATTGCCAAGGTGGCGGCTGAGTTTCCCAAACAGCGCTTTGCCATCATCGACATGGTGGTGGACCTGCCCAACGTGCAGAGCTTCGTCTTCCGCGAGCACGAGGGCAGCTTCCTCGTCGGCATGCTGGCGGCCATGGCCAGCAAG
>JAJXUS010000046.1 GCA_021782675.1 Acidobacteriota bacterium | reverse complement strand
ATCCTACAACCTGCATGGTGGCGCGTTTTTGAGTTACCGGTGCAACGGCCTGAGCACGAATAAGGATCGGGAAGAGAAGTAGTACAAGTCCTACTAAGAATTTCTTTGCCACCGTAAAACCTCCCCAGCGAGGAAAATATTTCAGGAGGCGGACGCGAAGTCTCCGCCTCCTGAAATTATAGTGTTGCCGTTAATGCGCGGGTCCCTGAGACTCTGCTGCAGTATTGGATGTACCGGCGCCGGGGGAGGGTGCTCCGGTGGATGTCGGAATTGCTGGTGATTCCCCCCAGTGTCGAAGTCGGAAGAAGACCGGCGTCAACTCAAATGGCATTTTATCGCTTGGGCTGAGAACCGCGACAGGTTTCGAGTTGAGCATCTCGACCGAATCGTTCCACGAGTCGACGCGCAGGCGGCTTCCCAGCGGCAGGGCTGCGATTTGCCGTATGTTCGCCATGTCGAGCTTCGGCGCCTTGGCCAGCAGGCCGCTCATCCAGACCTGACTGTCGTCCTGGCTGGTAAAGAGCGAGTCGCCGAGCTGGGGCTGCATGAGTGAGGGGAGCTGCTTGGCACGCGCCATCACCATCTTCAGATAGAGGCCGGCATTGCCGAGCTTGTCTTTGTATGGCGAATTTGCCAGCAATTGCAGGGCTTTCTTCGCCGCCGCCTGGTTCTCCGCATCGCTGTGGTGCAGCGGTACGCGGCGAATGGTGGCCTGATCGGCGAACATCAGGTTGTCCGGAAAGGCAAATTCGGTGTCGATCTTGTGGCCCAGCTCCAGGTGAGCGAGCTGGAATGCGAGGGCAGCGGCCAAATCTTCCTCATACGGCAGGGTATCGATCAAGCCCTTGCTGAGGACGATGGTGTTGCCGACGGTCAGCGATTCAAGAGGGGTTGTAAGCAGAACGCGGCAGTGAACCGGCTCCGCCAAGGCAATGTTGTTGGTGACGATCAGGTTATTGGTAACCTGTTCCAGAACCTGGTCGAAACTGCTGGGAGCCGCCAGTAGGCCAGCCTGGAACAGGCGATCGAGGATGTTCGATTCCGCCTGCTGAGACCACATGCGCGAAGCCTGCAACGGGCTCACGTCCTGCGCCTGGTCGCTGGTGTCCTTCACCGCGTCGATCTTTACAGTCTCGTTATCGCTGGTTGCGGTGGGCGTACGCAGGGAGTAACCCCAGATCCAGGTCTGCGCGCGGAAGAAGTCCGCCTGGTCCGGCACATCTCCCGGCCCATGCTCTTCAGCGTAGACGGCAGTGGGCAGCCACAGGCCCTTTCCAACGTTGGTGCGCCAGCTATCGAAGTGATAGTAGATGTGGCGACCGTTGCGGCTGGTATAGGTGCCGCTGAAGCGAACGACGTTGCCGCCGGTGTCTTCAATCCAGACGCGGCCGATGAAGCGGCCCGGGCCTGAGCCCGGCTTCGGCATCACGTCAAACAGATTGGTGCGGACGTCGCCGAGAAATTCGCGCCGGACAAACGTGAAGTTGTAGTGCTGACGATCGAAGTGGTTGGCGTCGAGCAGCAGCATCTGCACGAAGCCCTGGGCGACGTATTCGATCTTGAAGGCCTTGGTCAGTCCATTGACGAACATGACTGAGCCCTTGTACATCGTTTTCTTGCCCTTGGCTTCCTGATAGCGGTTATCTTCGATCACCCGCCCGAAGTCCACGCGGCCCAGGAAGTAGTGATCTTCCGTGGGGACGGCGCTCAGCAGCGTGTCCGGCTTGAAATCCTGGATGTAGGTTTCCACCACAGGAGCACGCTGTTGCAGGGCCGCCAGGACGGTGCGTTCGTGCATCGACGCCTGATCGATCTCGCGGATCATCTCCGGCGTCAGTTTGGCCTGCGGTTGCATCTGCTTTTTGTGCCTTGCAAAGGCAGGGAAGGCGACCGACGCGAGCAGCGGTAAGACCCAGATCCGGCTGCCGGCACGCGGGAGACACGCGGTGAACTTGGCGAATCGCATTGTTGTGTTCCTTAGGTTACTTTGGTTTTTGTTGGTACGCCCACTACGCTAGTTGGAAATCGACATGGAACAAAGTGGTAATGTCGACGGGTTTGCCATCGCGGGTCGCCGGCTTAAAGCGTGTTGCTTCCGCCGCCCGGATTGCCTGCTGATCGAGTCCGTGTCCAAGGCCTCTCACGACTCGCAGCACGTGGCACCGTCCATCGGCTGAAAAACGTACTTCCAGCACGACATCTCCCTGGATTCTGAGCTGCTTTGCTTCTGCAGTGTACTCCGGCCGAGGGTACGAAAGTACCTGTACCCCCGTTTCATTCGGGGTTCTCGCCGTGGCCACCTGGGGGGTACCAGCGGCCGTCAGGTTGTTACCAAAGCCCGCCTGTTTGACCTTTCCGCGGGGACCACCGGTGCCGGTGCCACCGATGACTCCGTTGCCAAAGCCGGTGGAGGCTACCTTTGCCCCGCGGCCCGCACCGCCCGCAACACCATTGGCGTATCCGGAACCGAAATCAACGCCATGGACGCTGCCGCGCCGGGCCGCTCCACCGCCCGAGCCAACGCCCGGTGCGCTCTGGAAGCTGCCGTAAGCCGCCACATTCGCGGGCCGGCTGGCGTTCGGGTTGGCGTGTACGCCCATCGGGTCGCCGAAGCCGCCTGTCCTGGTTGTCGCACGGCTGGCATTGTTCGCCACCGTCGTCGGGATGCTGGCCTGGAACGCGCCAACCTTGGGCTGCGGCGGCAGCGCGACAGAGTCAGGGCGATACGGCGGCAGAACCGGCGCGCTGACGTTATTCATGTGCACGTGCGCGGGCCGGGGAGCCTCTTCAGCCGGTGAGGGACGGTAGGTAAACTTCGGCGCGATGCGATTCAACAGATCGGGCGTCGGCGGCGTCACCTGGACTCTGGGGCGGACGATTGGACGGATCGGCTTGACCTGCTGGATCGGCACCAGAAGTTGCGTCGCTTCCATCTGCTTCTGCACCACCTCGTGGTGCACAAAAAAGATGGACATGATCAGCACCAGCGCAATCGCGGAAACATTGATGATGAGGCTGACAGTAAATGCCTTGTTGCGTCCCTCGGGCTCGGGCAGAAGTCCGAAGGTAAATTGTTCGCGCTGCCGCGTACGCGGCGTGCGAGGGGTGCGAGGCGGCAGACCGGAGTCGGACTGCAGGGGATATTCACGGGTCGCAGAGCTAGTCATACTGCATGTACCTCAAGAACGCATCCAAGTAGCTGAACTCCAGAGCATCGTCCGCGTTTTCGGCGCTCGACGGAGTCTGACAGCCTGGCTCGTTCCAGTCAGAGTAATTTTCAAAATCGAACAAACTTCGAGAACACGACTTTCCGGCTTTCAGACGTCTCCGTCTGGTTCCGCGCGAAAAAGCTGGATCGAGGTGACCGAAAACTTTTTCGAGCGGTTACCGACTTTGATGCTCTCCGCCCGGGATACGCATTGCTTTCGCTGAACTCTGTCGCCCGGGGTGGCCATGGTTGGGGGAGCACCCGCGGGTTGCAGCAAAGCCCGTACGTCTATTTGCGGCCCTGAGGCGTACAAATATCCCCGGGACCTTTCCTGCTCAGAGTTGAGTATGTTTGCCACTGAGTATGCCATAAGTTTCCCATTTTGGAAGAGATTTCGCACGAAGCAAATGCGGGGTACATCAAAATTAACCTTGCACCCATTAAAACCGGGATGCGGTCCCACGAATCCCGGTTCGCTGCCTCAGTCTGAAGTGTGCAAGGATTGAGAGCAGCCGCCCGGCGTCAGGGGCTGGCATGCGGTGGTCGAAAACATTTAGAAATACCGGCAAACTCAAGACAGATAAGGAGAAGATTGGTGAACGTTCTGATTACTGGAGGCGCCGGGTATATCGGGGGAACGGTGGCGCGTCTGTTGCATTCTCAGGGTGATTCCGTCACCATCCTCGACAACCTCTGCCACGCGAAACAGGCGAGCCTGCCCGCGGGTGTCCGCTTCGTGCGGGCCGACATTGCCGACCGCGTTGCGGTCGAAGAGACTCTCAAAAGTAACTCGGTTGAGGCTGTGCTGCATTTTGCCGCGTTGATTGAAGCGGGCGAGAGCATGCAGCAGCCGGAGCGCTACTTCCGCAACAACACCGCTGGTACGCTCAGCCTGCTGGAGGCGATGCTGTCTGCGGGCGTGAAGAAGTTTGTGTTCTCCTCAACCGCCGCTGTCTACGGGGAGCCGGAATCCACGCCCATCCGTGAAGATGCGGCTTTGCATCCGACGAATCCGTACGGGGAATCGAAGCTGCTGGTCGAACAAATCCTGCCCTGGCTGGAGCGCATCCATGGCCTGCGCTCCGCCAGCCTGCGCTACTTCAACGTGGCCGGCGCCACGGCCGATTACGGAGAGTCGCATGAGCCGGAGTCGCACCTGATTCCGCTCATTCTCGATGTCGCCTTGGGCCGCCGCGCCAGTATTCGCATCTACGGCACGGATTACCCAACGCCCGATGGAACCTGCATCCGCGACTACATCCACGTGCATGATCTTGCCGAGGCGCACCGGCTGGCGCTGACCGCGCTCGCTGAGAAGCCGCGCCTGGTCTACAACCTCGGCAATGGCCAGGGATTCACCGTACGCCAGGTGATTGACGCCGCGCGCCGCGCCACCGGCCGCACCATTGCGGTGGAGGAAGTGGCGCGACGGCCGGGCGACCCCGCAGTGCTGGTAGCCAGTTCCGAAAAGATCCAGCGCGAGCTCGGCTGGAAGCCGCAGTTCGCCAGCCTCGATCAGATTTTGGCGGACGCCTGGCGCTGGCACCAGAAGCGCTACGCGTAGGCGGAGGAGACACGATGGATCGTACGGTGGTGAACCTGCAGGAGAAGTTTTCGCGGCTTACCGAACACTGGGCGCCGAGAGTGATTGCCGAAATGAACGACTACCAGTTTAAGGTCGTTCGGTTACAGGGAGATTTTGTATGGCACGATCATCCCGAGACCGACGAGACGTTTCTGGTGATAGAGGGTTCGCTGCGCATCGACTTTCCGGACAGGGCCGTACAGCTTGGCCCCGGTGAGTTGTTCGTCGTTCCGAAGGGAACGCGCCACAAGCCGTATGCGCAGGATGAGGTGAAGCTGCTGTTGATTGAACCCCGCGGAGTCCAAAACACAGGGAACGAAGGTGGCGATCGTACGGCCGCCAATGACATCTGGATATGACGGAGCCCACGCGCCTGCGGCCTTTGCGCGTTCAGGCAGGCGAGCATGCTCAGCCCATTGCCTCTTTCCACCGGGCGCGGATCAGCCAGCGGTTCATGGGATAGGCGGTGAAGTAGCCGAGCACCATGCCAACCTGCATCATGAACCAGTACGCAGGCTGAAACGGCGTGAGATGCGGATGAGGAAAAAGCACAAAATAGCTGAATGCCATCCAGCCGAACAAGCCCACTTCAAAGCTGAGAATGGAGAGGGTGTCGGCTTTGATCGCCGCCACCAGCGCCTCGGCCGCCGACAGACTGCGCATCGGTTTAATGCTGAAGTACTGAAAGAGAATTCCCAGCAGCCAGGCCAGCAGCAGATCGCCGGCGAAGGCGGCGTAGAGCGTCCGGCCCCACAGCGTCAGCGCCAGTGCGGCCAACGAAAACTCCGCCACAATGTCCCCCAGGGTGCAGCCCGCTCCACAATGGCTGGTGGAGACGGCGGTCTGGCTCCATGACGGGTTGCGGGCTGCGGCGGTCCTCTCGCCGGTGGAGCGCATGGCAGCGGGCGCGTGCTGCGTTCCGGCGTGCCGGGCCATTGGGCGGCCAATGCGAAGATACGCCCACACTGCCACCACGCTGAAATAGAGCGCTGTCACCGGCCAGACGACGTTCATGATCCACATTTTCTGCGGATGGCGGAACTCGTCCGCGGTAATGAAGAGCGCAGATACGAACGACACTGCCAGCGATACCCATGAAATCCAGAAAACAAGGTGCATACGGCGTTCTCCTGTGGCGGTGCGCGGTGCTGACGGATCGCTTCCCGTGTGGGAATGGATGATCGAGGCTCAGGGTTGGCCGGCCGCGGTCGGCAGGTTGATCTCCACGGAGTGCGATCCATCGTTCATCGAGGCATCCAGCCCGCCGGTGAGCGCGTCATTTTTGAGCGCAATTGCCGCCTGCCACGCCTGCTGCAGCGCACGCACGTAGGCCACGCGCAGCTCAAACAAAGTCCGCTGCGACAGCAGCACCTGCGAATAGCCCGAGCCCATCTGCCGATACTTCATGCTGGAGAGCTGGTAGGCGCGCTGCGCCTGCGGCAGCATCTGCAGGCGATAGCGCTCGGCCGCCATGTGCGCTGTCGCGTACTGCTCTTGCAGCATGGCGACGCGGCGCCGCACGGCAAGCTGGGTGCGCGTCACCTCCGCCGCAGCGCGGTGCACCTCCGCATCCGCGGCCTGCACATTGCCCTGGTTGCGATTCCACAGCGGCAGGTCGATGGCCGCCGACGCGAAGCTCATCGGACCGGAAGCGTGCTGCGTGCCCGACGTGAATTCGCCGCTCCACCACTCGCCGGCGCGCAGGGTTAAATCTGGAACCGCTTCCCGTCGCGCCGCGTGCAACTGCGCCCGGGCGACACGGACCTGCGCAGCGGCCCGCTTTGTCTCCGGACTGCCGCTAGCAATCGCGTCCGCCTGCGGTACTGAGGCAGGCTGCGGCAATGCTTCCAGATCACCCTGAAGCGGGCTCGGCGGCAGCTCTGGCTGGCTGGCCACGACGGTCAGCTCGCGAAAGCGCGCCAGATACGCCCTCTGCGCGGCGGCGTCATCGATCTGTGCCTGCTCGACCTGTACCTCCGCCTGCAAAATGTCGGGCGCGTCCGCCTGGCCCGCATTCGCGAGCTGCCGCGCCGTCGTCAGCGCATCTTCGGACACCGCCAGCAACTCTTGCCGTGCCGCCACCATGGCCTGCGCCGCCAGCGCCCGGTAGAACGACTGTTCGACGCCGGCGCGCACCCGGGCCTGTTGTTCCGCCACGCCGATACTGTTGGCCGCCGCCTGCTCCCGGTATGTCGCGCGTCGCAACCCCAGCTTGCCGCCCAGCACCACGGTCTGCTGGACATACCCGCCCTGCTCCCCGCCGCCGTAACTGCCGCCGCGAATCTCATCGCCGTTGTATCCGATCGACGGGTTGGGATAAAGCCCCGCCTGCCGCGCCTGCGCCTTGGCGCGATCAACCGCGGCGCGTGCTTCGGCCAGCGTCGGATTGTGCCCGATTGCCCACGCTTCGAGGCCGGCCAGACTGAGTGGCGCACGCCGCCTTACATCCGCCAGCAAATCCGGCGCTGGCAGTGTGGCCCCAGTATGCCGCAAGGGATTCTCCGGTTCCTGCATGGTCAGCGTTGGCTGGGTGACCGACTGTGCATCGCTGCCCGCCGGGGCCACGCGCGGCTGCCCCGCCTGCTCCTTCTCGGAAGCACGCAGGCTGTTGGCAGCTTTCGCTGCGGGCGCATCGATACTGCGCTCGCCGGGAGTCATCTGCATATCGCGTGGCATCTGCATGGCCGGCGTCTGTTGCGCCATGGCCAGGGCAGCGGACAGCAGTGTGCTGCCGAAGATCACAAGAAAAGGTCGAATATCTTTCATCGCGCTCACGCTCCCTCCGTCGTGCGGCGGCTGGCATCTTCGCCGAAGATCGGCGCGTAGGGATCGTTGGCGCGATTTGCCCGGCGCATCCGTTCCACCACCTCGTTGTATTGCTCCGGCGGCAGCACGCGCATCAGCGTCATCATGCCCTGAAAGTAGCGGCTCCAGCCCGGCCGCATGCCGTACAGCTCCGGCATCTGCAGCATCGGGTCGCGCTCCATATCCATCATGGGGCCCTCCATGTAGGCATCCTGCGGAAAGCCTGGAACGTCGTTCGCGTTGGGCGCAATCTCCTGCACCTGACGATGCAGCACCGTGGGGCTCATATCCATCGCCATCATGTTCTGCTTTTGCAGCGGGCTCAAGCCCATCATGTTTTGCCGCATGCCGCGCTGCATGTATGACGGAAAGTCGCGCCGTGTCATGGGGCCGGCCTGCTGCGCCATCTGGTTCATCATGTGGTGGGGCAGGTGGCAGTGCAGCATCCAGTCGCCAGGATTGTTCGCCACAAATTCAACGTCGCGCGCCTGCGCCACGCCGACCAGCACGGTGTTGCCCGGCCACCAGGCGGACTCAGGGATGCGGCCGCCCTCCGTTCCTGTCACATAAAACGTGTGGCCGTGGATGTGGATCGGGTGATGATCCATGCCGAGGTTGATCATGCGGATGCGGACGTAGTCGCCCTGGCGGATGATCAGCGGCGTGATCGCGGGCCCGGAGCGGCCGTTGATGGTCAGCCAGTTGAACTCCATCTTCATTGTGTCCGGCACGATGTTGTTGGGCAGCACGGCGTATTCCTGAAAGTGCAGAACAAAATCCTTATCCGCTGACGGATGGTAGGGAACCCGGGGATGCATGATGAAGGCGCCGAGCATCCCGGCCATCTCCTGCATGGCCATGTGGGAGTGGTAAAAATAGGTGCCCGTCTGGTGAATGTGAAATTCGTAGGTGAATGATTCGCCGGGCAGAATCGGCTCCTGGCTGATGCCGGGCATCCCGTCGAAGCCGATGGTGTCCTCGAAACCGTGCCAGTGGACGGAGGTGGGCTCCGGCAGCTCATTGCGCACGATCACGCGCACATGGTCACCCTGATTCACCTGAATCGTCGGTCCTGGGGCGCTGCCGTTATAGCCCCACAGCGTAATGGTCTTGTTGGGCGCGATCTGCCGCCGGATCACCTGCGCGGTCAGGCGAAAGACCTTGGTGTCGCCATCCATGGTGTACGGCGCATCGCCCACATCCACCGTGATAGTGGGACGGTTGAAGCCTGGCGTGGGGCGGCGGTTGGCGCGTTTGATCAGTTCGGCGCTGGCGGTGTCGCGGTGGTTATCGGTGGCGGAGGCAAGCAGCGGCTGGGCAGCGAATAAGCCTGCTCCCAGGCCCACGGCCCGCTGCAGAAATGTGCGGCGATTGCTCATAGTGCTCCTGTGGCTGAACGGAAGTATGGCGGCGTCTGCACGCAGGTGCAGAGCGCGGGTTCCAGCGAGAAGCGGGTCTAGATGCGGAGTTGTTGCGGGGATGGCCCGGAGTCGCGAGCGATGAGGCGCGATGATTGTTCCGCGGGATGGGTGGCGATGCGCGCCGGCTGCGACACGGCAGAATGCAGAGGGACAGCTACGAAGAGAGCAGAATGCTCAGCGATGACTGCAGGCAGTCCGTCGCTTTTCAGCATCGCGCGAGCTACGTTTGTGCCACAGGGGCTGCATGCCGCACGAGCGCCGGCGTGGCCGCAGCAGCGATGCCCAGTCCGCTGGCTCGTCACGCGGCGATTGCCCGGAAGCACGCAGTGCGAGCCGGAAGCTGCCGGGGATGCGCAGCCCGCCGAACAATTCGCCGTCATTCCCGGACCGCTGAACAGCAGCGACAGCACGGCGATGAGGCAGAGGGTTCGCACAAGTCCGATTGTAAATGCGAAACAGAGCAAGGACACCCTGGAAGGCTGTCCTTGCTGTTGACCGTCAGCAGATTCCGTCAGAATTGGTAGTCCACGGAGAACTGCGTCTGGCGTTGCGGGGAACGGGTACTGGTGATCTGCCCGAAGGTTGTGGCGGAGATGTTGCTGTCGGGGGTGTTGTAGCTGGCCAGGTTA
>JAJXUS010000045.1 GCA_021782675.1 Acidobacteriota bacterium | reverse complement strand
GAACGCTACCTGCGCAGCCGCGCTGGCGCTGGGTGCGGGCATCCCGGCATCGGCCGTGCAGCGGGCGCTGCAATCCTTCCGCAGCGTCAAGCGGCGGCTGGAGGTGGTGGCCGAGGTTGGCGGCGTGACCATCATCGATGACTTTGCGCACCATCCCACGGCGATCCGCGAGACGCTGCGGGCGCTTCGGCTGCGTTACCCTTCCGCGCGCATCTGGGCGGTGCTGGAGCCGCGATCCAACACGCTGCGCCGCAATGTCTTTGAGCAGGAGCTGGCGGATAGTCTACGGGTCGCCGATGAAATTATTCTGGCTGCGGTATACCAGTCGGCCAATGTCCCGGCTGGAGAGCTTCTCGATCCTGCACGCGTGATTGCGCGGCTACAGGCAGTTGGCGCTGCGGCGCGGCAGTTGCCAGACGTCCCCGCGATCAACGACTTTCTTGCCGCTCACGTTCGCCCCGGCGACGTCGTGGCGATTCTTTCGAATGGCGGTTTCGATGGCATTTATCGAAGCCTGCCGGAGCGGCTTCGCGAAGGTACGCCGGCCGCGCCATGATCGCCAGCCTCAAAATCTTTCTCTGCTACGCCCTGTTGTCGCCCATCGCAGGGCTGCTCGGCTTTCCGTGGACCTGGATCACGGGTGACATCACGTTTCTCTACTGCTTTTCGATGTGGATCGCTGCGCTGGGCGTCCGGGCTGCGGGAATCGGCGTGGATGTTGAAGGCCTCGAAAACTTCCCGGCGGACCGGGCCTGCGTTATCATGGCCAACCACGTGTCTAATCTGGACCCGCCCGTGCTGTTGCCGTTGGTCCCGGGACGCACGGCAGTCTTTGTGAAGAAAGTGCTGATGAAGATTCCGTTTATCGGCATGGGGATGCGCATGGGCGGCTTTGTGCCGGTGGAGCGCAGCGGATCGCGCGAAGCCGCCATTGAAAGCATTCGCCGCGCCCGCGCCGTCCTGGCGTCGGGCGTGCACATTACCAGCTTTCCTGAAGGCACGCGCTCGCGCTCCGGCACCATGTTGCCGTTCAAAAAAGGGCCGTTCTATCTTGCGCAGGAGACCAACGCGCCGATTATCCCCGTGTCCATTTACGGGACCGAGGCGATGATGCGCAAGGGAAGCCTGGCGATTACGCCCGGCGTCGCGCATGTGCACTTTCACCCGCCAGTGTTCGCCGCCGATTTTCCGACGCGCGAAGCGTTGATGGATGCTGTGCGCCGCGCAATCGCCGCAGGATTGCCGGAGTGGATGCGCGGCTAGTGGCAGCGCCGGTTAGACCCGGTTAACAGCCAGAACCGTCCGCGATGATCGCCCGAATGAAATGACGGCCAGGCAGGATGGAGCGGACCATTCAGCGTCAGCCATGGAGCAGGGTGGCATGAAAGCCGCTGGCCTGCACGCGGTGCCGGACCGTCTGCGCCTGGTTCAGGCTGCTGAGTGGCCCGATCTGCACATGCAGTAACCGTCCGTGATTGCTGGCGTAGATGCCCGCATGATAGCCGCGATGAGCGAGCGCCGTTTGTAAACGCTGTGCATCCTTCCGTTGCGTCACAGCGCCCACCTGCACCATATAGTGCACTGCGGCCGCCTGCGCGTGCGGGCTGCGGACGGTGGCCGGTGCGTGGTGCGCCGGCGCGAGCTGCATCGCATGGTTCTGCGTCGCGGTAGCGGCCCTGAAAGTGGCACGGTGAACCGCAGCGGGAACATTCGAAGCTGCGGCCGCGCCTTCAGAAGCGGCAGGCATTGCGGCGAGCGCCGGAGCGCCGACGATGGAGAGCCCGCGGCCGAAGGAGTATCCCAGACCGAAAACCACGGCGGAGACCAGCGTGATGGCCAGGAAGACCGCCATCACTGTTTTGCCGCTCCAGTACACCTCGGCGGCATCCTGCATCTGAAACGGCTGTTCGAGAGCGGTCATCGTCATTGGTTCTTGGTGTCCGGCGCGGCCGGGGTCGTGATGGATTTTGTAAAGTGCTGCAGCAAGGTCACCAGCTCCAGTGGTAACGGGAAGACGACGGTGGTATTTTTTTCCGTGCCAATCTCGCTCAGCGTCTGCAGATAGCGAAGCTGCATGGTGATGGGCTGCTGCGCCAGCAGTGTGGCGGCATCGAGCAGGCGCTGGGCAGCGTTGAACTCGCCCTCCGCGTTGATGATCTTCGCCCGCTTGTCGCGTTCGGCTTCCGCCTGCCGCGCCATGGCGCGCAGCATAGTCTCCGGTAAATCCACCTGCTTGACTTCAACGCTCACCACTTTCAGCCCATACGGCGAGGTGTGCTGGTCGATGATGGTCTGAATCTTCAGGTTCAGCTTCTCGCGATGCGCCAGCAATTCGTCCAGTTCCACTTCACCCAGCACACTGCGCAGTGTGGTCTGGGCGAACTGCGAAGTCTGGTAGACATAGTTTGAAACCTCAACGACGGCCTTGGCCGCATCGATCACGCGCAGCGTAAGAACGGCGTTTACCTTCAGCGTGACGTTGTCGCGGGTGATGATGTCCTGAGCCGGGACCTCCATTGCCTCCTGCCGCAGTGAGATGCGTACAATCTGGTCGAACGGCCGGAAGACGAGCACGACCCCGGGTCCTTTGGGAACAGGCAGCAGCCGCCCCAGCCGGAAGATGACGCCGCGCTCATACTCCTTCAGAATCTTGATCGAGCTGAACAGGTAAAACGCAAGGATTAGAACGACTGCCAGAACTGTGGTTGAGGGCATGGTGCGCTCCGGCGCATGGCGAGCATGCTGTCTCGATGTATAGCATGCAGGCTGCGCAATTTTTTACGGATTGAGTTTCAGGAACCCTGCTGGTCACGTTCGACTTCCAGCAGAAGCCCATTGCGGGAAACGATTCGAAGGCGGTCCCCGGGTTGCGCACTGGCAACGGCGTGCGCCTGCCACAGTTCTCCCCGAACCAGCACCTGGCCCGTGGGATCCAGGGCAGTTTGCGCGATGGCGACTTCGCCCAGCAGGGCATCGCCGCCGGTGGTCACCTTATTGCGGCGGGCACGGAGCGCGATGGTCGTGAGAAACACCGTGATGATGCCAAAGCCGGCGCCCGCGCCCACCGCGGTCCCCAGTGCGACGCGCATCTCGGGAATGGGGCCGTCGACCAGCGTGAGCAGGCCGAAGATGAGGCATGCCGTACCGGCCAGACCCAGGATGCCATGCGTAGCGAATTTTATGTCGAGCACAAACAGCACCGCCGCGGCCACCAGCAGCGCGATACCGGCATGTTCCAGGGGCAGCAGATTGAGCGCAAACAGCGCGAGCAGCACCAGCAGCGTTCCCAAGGCTCCGGGGACAATTGTGCCGGGCGCGTTGAATTCCATGTAGATCAGCAGTCCGCCCAGAATCAGCAGCAGCACGGAAAGATTCGGGTCCGTCAGCGCGCCGAGAATTCGCTCCCGGATGCTGGGCGCAAAATGCTCAATCCGAGCATTTTCGAAGTGCAGTGTGGTGGTCGCTCCGCTGAAGCGCGTGATCTGCCTGCCATTCAACTGCTGCAGCAGGGCATCCATGTTGGGTGCGATCACGTCGATCAGGTGCAACTGCAGGGCCTCTTGATCGGTGTAGGACTTCGAGTGCAGCACGGCATCTTCTGCGGCCGGAACGTTGCGGCCGCGGCGCGAGACGTAAGAGCGCAGAAACGCCGAGGCGTCGTTCTCCAGTTTCTGTTTCAGCACCGGGTCCATCGTGGTGCCTTCCAGAATCGGATGCGAAGCGCCAGCATTGGTGCCGGGGGCCATGGCGGCGACGTCTGCGGCCTCCAGAAGGAAGAAACCGGCAGAGCCGGCACGGCTGCCCGACGGCGCAACGTAGACGATGACCGGCACGGGCGACGCCTCAATGGCGCTGACCATGACGCGCGTAGACGTGAGCAGGCCGCCAGGGGTTCCCATCTCAATGACGACAGCCGCGCAGCCCATCTGCGCGGCATGGTGCAGGCCGCGCTCCAGGTAGCTGGCGCTGATGGGCTGGATGGTGGTGTGCAGCGGAATCTCCAGCACAACCGGGCCGGGAGTGGCGGCGAGCACGGCCGGAGCCGCCAGCGGAACGAATGCGCTGCAGCACAGGATGGCCGCAGCCAGCAGGGTTCTCAGTCGTCCGCCGTGGCGGATCCTTCGCGGCATGATGCGTTCCGTTCTCAGGCGCGTCACAAGTCTACTGCGCCGTGCCCTGTGCGGCGATGGCCCTTTGCAGGCCGAGGGCGGCGGAGTTTTTGGGATCGAGCTGCAGCGCGTGATCGACGGCCGACCGCGCCTCTGCATAAGAGCGCTGCTGCAGCGCCACGCGTGCCAGTACCACGTAGGCTGCGGCATTGGGGCGGGCGGCAATGGACCGCTTCGCTTCGCGCTCCGCCGCTGCCGCATTACCACTGAAGTCATGCACCTGCGACATGCCGGCCAGTGCGCAGGCGTTCTCCGGAACCACCTTCAGCGACAGTTGAAACTGCCGTTGCGCCTGCAGGATCAGCCCTTCTTTTACATAGTGAGTTCCACGCTGACACAACAGCTTTGCCTGGGCATGCGGCGGCATGGACTGCAGCTTGATGGCATTGATCTGCTCCATGGCAAAGGCCGCCTGGCGGAACGAGCTTTCATCCCAGGAGCGGGCGATCCGCTCGAGCGGTTCGTAGTCCGCGTCACTATTTGAAGAGTCGGCCTGGGCTGCGTTGGCCGGCGATGAGTTTCCGCCGGTGATCGCGGGTGTGCTGTCGTCGGCACTCGCATTGGCGGGCTCTGCAGGCGCCTTTGCAGCTTGCGGAGCGGGCGCGTTGCTCAAGGCGAGCGCATCGAGATTGTCGATCAGGTGCCGGGTTTCTTCATCGTGCGGCCGCAGAGACAGACTCTTTTTCGCGGCCTTCAGCGCTGCGGCATAGTTCTTCTGACGGCGTTGCGATACAGCCAGATTGAACCAGTAGTCAGCATTTTGCGGGTCAAGCTGAACCACGCGCTCAAAAAAACCAGTCCCGTTCTGTCCGCTGCGATTGATGGCGATGCCTTCATTGTTCAGCACGCCGGGCATCGGCAGCACGGCGGCGATGGATGCAAACTCTGACTGGGCCGCTGCATAACTGCCGGTGTAGAGGTGCGCGAGGCCCGAGTAGAACTGGGATTCCAGCCATTCGCGGCTGGACCGGGGTACGCGGGCGAACGGGGCGAGTGACTCCTCATATTGCTGGTTATCGAAGTACGCGCGGCCCAGCGCAAACCATGCCTGCGAGTAGTCAGGACTCAACTGCACGGCGTGGGAGAACCGTTCGATCTGCTGCTGCGGGGCCTCCTCGGCTTCACCGCGGATGTAGCTCTCAAAGGCGTCCAGCCGCAGATTACTTCCGTCCGCGATGAAGGTCTGCTCATCGATCGCCAGCGTGGGATCTATGGCACTGGCGACCTGCCATGCCAGCTTGTCCTCCAGTTCGATCAACTGGTTGAGGGGGCCGCTTACCGCCAGGGGTGGCGGCATTGCCGGGTTATTGACGCGCAAAAGGCGCGCGGTGGCCGTGACCTGTCCGGCGGCGATGCTGTACGACCCGAGCACGACGTATTGCGCATCCAGTGTTTGCGCAATGCGGAATGTGGTGGCCAGAGTGGGATGAAAATCCGCCGGCATGCCGAGATGCTGCATGGCGTAGCGTTGGTCCATCCGGCGGATGGTAAGAAAGCCAGCCGAGCTCAGGCGCGCATTCAGGATGTTGGGAAACGAGATGCCGATCCAGTCGAAGCCCGGCGCGGCGGAATGATTCTCAAACGGCGTGACCCAGACGACGCGGCCGGTTGGAAGACCAGCGGCGTGGGAGACAGCGGGCGTCAGCAGGCACGCCAGAACTGCGAAGGCCAGGATGCCGCCCGCGCGGCCCACAAGCGTTTGAGGTTTTCGGATCACGGTACTGCTGATTATAGGAGAACAGGCGCCTGTTGCCGCAGATTCCGCAAGGATGCGGAAAACATGGGTTACCCCGGAGCCGCGCAAGGCGGCTCCTTCCGCTGCTCCCGTCTAGTTATCCCTCTTCAGGACATCTTCCGCAAAATAATTGACGACGCGTGCCTGATCGCGCAGCACTTCGTAGTAGGCGCTCTGCAGCAGGCGCGAGCGGCTGTCGTGCAACTGCTGGCGAATCATCTGCTGCACGCGCGGGTCGCTCAGCGGATGCTGGCCGGCAGGTTCAATCGCGATCAGTTTGTAGATGACGTAGCCCACGGGCTGCTTTTGCGGCCCCTGGAGGATGGGCAGAATCTCCGTCACTTCACCGGGGTGCAGCTTGGCTATGGCGTTGTAATACTCCGGATTGGACTTCAACTGCGACTCCGGAATAAAGCCCATATCGCCGCCGCTCGAGGCCGTGTCCGGGGATTCCGAATAATTCATCGCCAGGCCGGAGAAGTCCGCACCGCTCTCCAGCTGGTTGCGCAGGGCCTGGATCTTCTTGCGTGCTTCGGCATCATTGCGGGCCTTGCTGTTCTGCAGATTTCCGGCCTGCTGAGCGGGTAGAGACGTGACCACGATCTGCGCCAGATGATACTGGGGCTCGATCAGGTTGAAATCCGCCTTGTGCAGGTTGTAGTAGTTGGCGACGTCATCTTCCGTGATGTTGATCCTGGAGTTGATTTCTTTATTGATCACTTTGCTGGTAGTCAGATTCAGCCAGACATCGCGGCGCACGTCCTCCATGGTGAGGCCTTTCGCTTTCAACTGCGCGTCGAACTGCTCGGGCGTATACGGAGCCTTGAGCTGTGCAATCTTCGCGTCCACCTCGGCATCCGTGGCCACCAGGTGCATCTTCTCGGCGCGCTGCCGGATCACCTCTTCGTTGATGCGGGAGTGGAGGATATCCAGCTTCAGCATGGCCGACTCGTCAGGCGTCGGCTGCTGCTGCATGGTGCTGACCTTGTTGTTGTAGTACTTCTCCACCTCGGACTTCATGATGGGCCGGCCATTGACCGTCGCCCATACATCCGGATTCGGTGTCTTCCTGCAGCCGCAGGTAAGGCTGGCCAGCATTGCGCACGCCGCGACGGCTGTCAGGCCAACCCGAACCCGGAAGCCCGCAAATCCTCTGGAGGCCGGGCTTTTCGTCGCCTTGCCGAACTGTGCCATTTTTCTCTGCTCGCCCATCTCTTCTCCGATTTTTTTCTTGCCCTGCAGGCCCGCTCCTTGCGTTATCGAACGGGAGCCGCTGCTGGCGCTGTTGCCCGTGCGCCGCTGTTTTCAGGGGGCGGTGTCTGACCGGCGTCGCGCAGCGCGCGATCGATGATCGGCCACAACATATCCTGCGACAGAGCGCCGGCAGCGCGTTCGCCGTTGATGAACAAGGTGGGGGTGCCGTCGACACCGACCGTCTCGCCCTCCTTGATCGACTGGCGAATCGCCTTGTCGTCCTGCTTGCCGATACAACTGTTCAACTTGTTCATATCGACTTTCTGGCGCTTGCCCTCATCCCGTGCGGCAGCGTCGAGCCTCAGGAAAGATTGCGCAATGTTCTCCTGTCCGCGTGGACCGGAAATATCATCGGCGTGGCTGTGGATGTAGTCGACCAGGTTCCAGTAGCCGGTGGGACTCTGAGTCGCCAGACAGTTCACATCCACCGCGGCGTGCATGGCCCAGGGGTGCATGGGGAGCGGAAAATCCTTGTAAACATACCGCACCAGCGATCCATAGTGCTTCTCCGTCGCGGGAAACAGCACCGCATTCATGCGGCTGCAAAACGGACACTCAAGATCGTCAAAGCTGATCACAGTGACCTTGGCCTGTGGGTTTCCGCGGATGGGACGCCCCAGGATCGAAATCAGCGCGGCCGGGTTCTTGGTCAGGTCGAATTTTTCCAGGCGGGCCAGCGTATTGTTGTCGCTCGAGATCAGAAAGTTCGTGGTCTTGGTCTGGCCGCCGCCGCTCATAAACGTTACCGGAAGCTGGTCATAGCCATCGATTTCGCTCTTGGCGCGCTTGCCCAGCGTAATCGAGTAGTCCGGAGGAACGTTGTACTGGGAGCGGATTGTGAGCTTAATCGCCCGGTCCAGCCTGGTGTCACCCGCCGGTTTCGCCGCCGAAGACTGCGCGTTGACGGCTGCAGTCGCAGCCAGCCCAACGAAAAGAAAAAGAGAAAGAAACCGCGACCGATTTGCCATGAATATCTATCACTCCATTATCACACGCAGCGCCGCCTTGGGCCTGTGACTGCCAGAGGGCGCGTTGACCGGCCGGGCACTTCTCAGGGGCTTTTTACAGAGATTGTTACCTCCAGGGCGTAAAATCAGGGGATTCCCATGGAATTGGCCCTCAATCTCGTCTGGTTCGTGGTGTCCCTCGGACTGGGACTGGGGCTCTTTGCCTCCAGGCGCTCTCGCGTCCGCGCGGCAGGACGCCCGATGCCGGGATGGGCTCTGTGGACGGGATATGTTGTTCTGATCGCGCTGCTGCTGCCGGCGATTTCCATGAGTGATGATCTGCTGGCCATGGTGGCACCGGCGGAGGGTGAGCAGATTGCGCGCCGCTACGATGCGCCGCGCCAAATCCTGGCGCCGGTCGCGCAGCACCATATGCTGCTCGATCGCGCTCCGCGCGTCCTGCCGGCGCCTCCAGTATTCCTCGCGTGGATGAACATCTCCAGTGCGCCGATTGTCCAGCTCCCGCTGATTCCTCGCGGTCTTCGCGCCCGCGCGCCGCCCGCCCTCGGGTAGACGCTGCTTCCGCGCAGGCATTCTCTGCCTCCAATCCTGCATTGACTCAGGAGAGCCCCCGGGATGGTCCCATCCGGGAGGAATCTGTCCCCGGGGCAATCGGTTTGGCGGAGGTTTCTTTCAGCCGGACCTTCATGCTTTCCCCCGCAGCGCGTGGGATCTGCACCCTTTCTTTTGCTGCTGCAAAACGATTGGAGCGGTTGGGGGTTTCATCTCTCACATTCGCCGCTTTTTCTCGAGGATTTTTCTATGACCTGGAAACACTGGAAGCAGGTCCTGGCATTGACTGGCTTCGTCATGTTTATCGCTGGCTGCGGAAAGAAGTTCAATCCTGCGGCTGGCGCTCCGCCCTCCTCGCCGCAAGTTATCGAGAGCGGCGACATGAGCCTGCTGACGGTCAACAACGCTGAGCAGTTCGCCGTTGTTCACACGGGCGAGACCAGGGTGCGATCGCAACTGCAGGTGACGGGCACAGTCACGCCGGATGTCTCGCGGGAAGTCCCGGTGATCTCGCTGGCCAGCGGTCGCGTGGTCGACATCAAAGCGCGGCTGGACGACGACGTCAAGAAGGGCCAGCTTCTACTGCGCGTGCAGAGCCCGGACATCACCGCCGCCTTTGACACCTATATGAAAGCGAAGAACGACGAGCTGCTGGCAAAAAAGGCGGAGACGCGCGCGCAGGATTTGTACAGCCATGGCGCCATTGCGCTGAGTGCGCTGGAGCAGGCCCAGAATGCGGAGCAGGACGCGCAGGCCGATCTGACAGCCGCGGAAAACCAACTGCAGGTGCTGGGTGTTGACAAGCAACACCCATCGACCATCGTCAACGTCTATGCGCCCATCTCCGGCGTGATTGTGGCGCAGAATGTCACCGGCGCTGCGGCCGCCGGCGTCACGTACTCCGGCTCGGCCACGGCCTTTACCATCGCCGACCTGTCGCATGTATGGATCCTCTGCGATGTGTATGAGAACGATC
>JAJXUS010000044.1 GCA_021782675.1 Acidobacteriota bacterium | reverse complement strand
AGGAGATGGAGTATCCGGGCGCGATGCCGTCGCTAAAGATGGCGTGCGGCGAAAATCCCAAGGATACTTATGGCGACCGCAACCAGTTTCCGGTGAGCCTGATGGGCGATGTGGCCGGGGACCGGCAGGACTGGGCGGATGCCGAAGAGTACATGCGGAAGTGGGACGCGTACAACGCGAAGAAAGATCCGTCCCTGCCGCCGCCGCACCGCGATCTGAAGATGGAAACGCTGGCCGCTGTGCTGCGCGGGCAAATCCTCGTGGTGATGCACTGCTACCGCGGCGATGAGATGGCTGTACAGATGGATGTAGCCAGGGAATTTCATTATCAGATCACGTCGTTTCATCACGCTACGGAGGCGTACAAGATTGTTCCTCTGCTCAAGAAGAACCATGTGTGCGTGGCGGTATGGCCGGACTGGTGGGGCTTCAAGCGTGAGGCGTATGACGGCGTGCCGGCAAACGCGGCATTTGTGGATGCGGAGGGCGGATGCGTGATGCTGCACTCTGACGCCGTGGTGGACGGGGAGCGATTAAATCTGGATGCGGCCATCGCCATGGGGGCAGGGCGGCGGGCAGGCGTGAACATTCCGCCGGAGCGCGCGATCGAGTGGCTGACGCTGAACCCTGCGAAGTCGCTGCATCTGGATGACGAGATTGGCTCGCTGGCGGTGGGCAAGCACGCGGATGTGGTGCTGTGGTCCGGGAATCCCTTCAGCGTGTACACGCGGGCGGACGTGGTGCTTCTGGATGGCGCGGTGATTTACGACCGCAACGACAAGGCGCGTCAGGCGGTCACGGACTTTGAGTTGGGCCAGCCGGTTCTGGAGGAAGCGCGATGAGGGCGAAGCAGGCGATGTGGACAGTTGCCCCTCTCTTCGCGACCCTGGCGGTGGCGGCAGTTGCGCAGCCCGCGAGGCCCGATGGCGGCAGGATTGCGGTGATTCACGCCAAGGCTTACCTGACGCCGGGCAAGGATGCCGTGGAGAATGCGACCATCCTGATCGAGAACGGAAAGGTGAGCGCTTCAGGTGCGAATGTGACAGCGCCGACGGGCTTTCGCGTGATCGACGCGAAGGGGGCGATTGTTACGCCGGGGCTGATGAACTCCAGCAGCAGCCTGGGACTGACGGAAGACGAGGGCGCAGAGAACACAGACTCGGGCGTGAGCAGCGGGCCGTTCGGCGAGGCGTTCGATCCCGAATCGGCGCTCAATGCAAACTCCACAGTGATCCCGGTGGTGCGCGGTGACGGCTTGACGCGCGCGGCGGTACTGCCTTCCAACTCTGCAGCTCCGCCGTTTTCGGGCCAGGCCACGTTGCTTGTGCTGAACGATGGGCAGCACATTCTGGACAAGGCGCACGCTGCGGTGGTGGCGAAGGTGGGCGGGATGATCGTGAAGAGCACCGGCGGTTCGCGCGCGGCTGCGTGGATGCTGCTGCGCACCGCACTGGACGCGGCGGTGCAGAGCGGCAAGCCGGCAACCGCGAGCAAGGCACCGCTGGCAAGCTTTGCCGGCACAACGCCGGATAACCTTGCCGCGCTGAAGCCGGTGCTGGAAGGTACGATTCCGCTGGTCATCGAGTGTTCGCGAGAGAGCGATCTGCGCCAGGCCTCCAAGTTGGTGGACGAGTACAAGATTCACCTGATTGTTGTGGGTGCGGAGGAAGGCTGGCGGGTGGCGCCGCTGCTGGCGTCGAGGCACATTTCGGTGGTGCTCGACCCCTTTACTGATAGTCCCGCGAGCTTCGACCAGATTGGTGCGCGGCTGGATAACGCTGCCATTCTCGACAAGGCCGGTGTGCAGGTAGCCTTTAAGGCATCGTTTGTGGCGGTCACCTTCAACGCCGGTATTGCCACGCGCGAGGGCGCGGGGATTGCCGTTGCCAACGGTATGCCGTGGAACGATGCGCTGCGCGCGATTACCAGCGGGGTGGCGGCGATGTGGGGCATTGGCGATCATTACGGCACGCTTGAGCCGGGCAAGGATGCGGACCTGGTGATCTGGGACGGCGATCCGCTGGAGCCGACGACCAATCCGGTATTGGAGATGGTGCAGGGTAAAGAGGTTTCATTGGACAACCGGCAGCGCATGCTGGAGCGCCGTTATGCGCCGTCGCAGGTGAGTTCGCCGGTTCCGCCGGAGTACAGACCCTAACGGCTCGCGGCAAAATTCGCAGTTGGAGACGCGTACCCCGCAGCTGATGATGTGGCGCGACAGAATGTGTGCCTTTTCAAAACCGATGGATGAAACAAGCCTCAGTGCTGGTAACTCAGGATCTCTGAATCCGGCGTTCTACCACTCTGGTACAGTGCCCGCGTAGTTTCGAGCTTTCCCAGGTTCTCAAAGGCGGGGTGACCTGGGGCGCGCAGGATCAATGGCTTGATTTCAAATCACGCAGATGTGGAGGGCCGTGAGATGCGCATTTGGCCTTGGGTGCAGGCAGGATTGCTTTCTTGGATGTGTGCGGGCATGATGGGACCCGTTTGGGCGCAGGCGGCCAGCGGAGCCGCGGCGCAGGCGGATATCCGAATTCACCAGGAGGGCGACACGCTGCCGCTGAAGCCCACACGGCTGCTGCAATGGGAAGAGTCGGAAGGAACCTGGGTTTCTCTGGATGTTGCGCCAGACGGCAAGACCATTGTGTTTGAGCTGCTGGGCGACCTCTACACCATGCCAGTGGCAGGCGGCGAGGCGCAGTGCATCGTATGCGGGCTGCCCTTCGATTCGCAGCCGGTGTTTTCGCCGGACGGCAAGGAACTGGCGTTTGTCAGCGATCGCGATGGCAACGAGAATCTGTGGGTGGCGCGCGCGGACGGCAGTGCGCCGCGGCAGATTTCAACACTCGAAGACAACAGTGAATTTGTTTCACCGGAGTGGGCAGCAGACGGCAAATCGATCTACATTACGCATTACAAGCCGGATGTGAATGGGTTTGCGTTGTGGCGCTACAGTCTCGATGGAGCCAACCATGAACCGGAAGAGGCAACGCATCCAAAGAGCACGGCGAGCGCGCCGAAGGAGTTCAATTCGAACGCGATGGGCGCGGCGGTATCGCCGGACGGGCGCTATCTCTACTACGAAACCAAAACCGGGTTGGGCTACGACGACGATGTGAATTTTCCGCTGTGGCAGATTGTGCGTCGCGATTTGAAGACCGGCGAGGAGCGGCCGTTCGTCTCCGCACAGGGCAGCGCTTTTCGGCCGCGCGTTTCTCCGGATGGCAAGCTGCTGGTGTATGCGGAGCGCTACCAGGGCAAGACGGAGCTGCGCGTGCGCAATCTTGAGACCGATGCGGATCAGTTGCTGGCCTACCCGGTGCAGCGCGATGACCAGGAAGGACTGGCGACGCGCGATCTGATGCCGCGCTATGCCTTTACGCCCGACAGCAAGAGCGTGCTGAGCAATTTTGGCGGCAAGATCGTGCGCATCGATGTGGCCAGCGGCAAGGAGTCGAATGTTCCCTTTGTTGCGCACGTGAAGCTGCCAGCAGGGCCATACATGCGGCCGGAGCTGAAACTGGAGACAGGGCAGGTGCGGGCGCGGCTGGTGCAGATGCCCTCGCAGAGCACGGACGGAAAGCACCTGGTATTTTCGGCGCTGGCCAAGATCTATGTCGCGCCGATCGGCGCGGATGGCAAGGCGGGTACGCCGGTGCGGCTGACGCACGGCGGGCAGCCGGAGTTCGAGCCGGCATGGTCAGCCGATGGGCAGTGGATCGTGTATGTCACGTGGACGCCCGAGGCGGGTGGCAATGTGTGGCGCGCGCGCGCGGATGGCTCAGGCCAGCCGCAGAAGCTTACCGATCACCAGGACTACTACGCCTTTCCCGTCTTCGCTCCCGATGGCAAAAGCGTGTTTGCGTTGCGCAAGGTGGAGTACGAGCAGGTGCACAAGGCCGCGGATTTTCCGCCCTACCAGGCGAGCCTGATCGAGATTCCACTCGAGCCGGGCGGCGGCGCGGCCAAGGTGATTGCGTCGGGGCTGATGCGCAGCGGCGCGCAGTTCACCGGGGAAACCGGCGTGCTTTACCTGAGCTTTGCGGATGGGCTCTACCGCGTGCCGCTGGATGGCACGGCGCCGAAGCGGGTATTGCGGGTCGTGGGCCCGACCTACTACTTCATGGAAGGCACGGCGCCTGCCGATGGCGTGAAGATCAGCCCCGACGGCCATTGGGCGCTGGCGCAAATCACGCAACAGCTTTACCTCATCCACATTCCCGACGGCGTAGAAGGACTGCGCAGCGAACTCGAGGTGGAGTTGGCCAAGGCATCGCCGCTGGAGACGCGCCTGACCTCAGTTGGCGCGGATTTCTTTGATTGGGCCGACGGCGGTAAGACCATCACGTGGACGCTGGGCTCAACCTTCTTCCGGACGCGGCTGGCGGATGTGCACCAGGGATCGTATGAGCCGCCGTCGGGTACGGACATGGAGCGCGCGGGAGTTGAACATATTCCGGTGACGGTGGAGGTGCCGCGGGATGTGCCCCGCGGCGCGATTGTGCTGCGCGGCGCGACGGCGGTCACCATGCAGAGCAATCCTGCCGGCGGCGATGGCGTGATTGCCGACGCTGATGTTGTGATCGTGGACAATCGCATCGCTGCGGTGGGCAAGCGTGGAACGGTGCCGGTGCCGCCGGGGGCCAAGATTCTGGACGAGAGCGGCAAGTTCATTGTGCCGGGATTCATCGACGTGCACATTCACTGGGGCTCGATCCGGCGCGGGATTCTCGATCCGGAGTGCTGGGAGTTCCAGGCCGCCCTCGCCTACGGCGTGACTGCATCGCTCGATCCTTCATCGCTGAGCATCGACCTGTTTGCCTACCAGGACATGCTGAGCGCCGGCATGATGACGGGGAGCCGCGTGTTCACCACGGGGCCGGCGCTGTTTTCGTTCAACCACATCGATACCGAGGAAGAGGCGCTGGACGACATTCGCCGCAACTCCGATTTCTATCGCACCCGCAATCTGAAGGAGTACCGGACGGGCAATCGCAGGCAGCGCGAGCTGGTGGCCGAGGCGAGCCGCACACTGGGTATGCTGACGACGACAGAGGGCGCCATGAATATGAAGCTGGACATGACGCAGATCCAGGACGGCTTCTCGGGCAATGAGCATGCGTACTCGGCGGTGCCCATCGCTGACGACGTGGTCAAGCTGTTTGCGATGACGGGCGTGAGCTATACGCCGACCCTGCAGATTTCCAACGGCGGCATGTGGGGACAGAATTATTTCTTCTCGCATGAGTCGCCGTACTTCGATCAAAAGCTGCGGCGCTTTGTGCCGCACTTTGTGCTGGCCAGGAAGATGGAGCGGCTGCATTGGGGATTGCCGCAGGAGTTTTCCTTTCCGCTGATAGCTGCGGGTGCGGCGCGCATCCAGCGCGCGGGCGGACTGGTGGCGGTAGGTAGCCACGGCGAGCTGCCGGGGCTGGGCTACCACTTCGAGATGCAGGCGCTGGCGATGGGCGGTATGACGCCCACTGAGGTGCTGTGGGCGGCGACGATGGGATCGGCAAAGACCATCGGGCGCGACAGCGAATTGGGCAGCCTGACGCCGGGCAAGTACGCGGATCTGGTAGTGCTGGACAAGGATCCGACCCGGGACATTCACAACGCGTTGGCGATAGCGTCCGTGATGAAGAATGGAAGGCTTTACGAGGGCCAGACGCTCAATGAAATGTGGCCGCGGCAGCGTGTGCAGCCGGTGACGTGGTGGCAGCGCGACGAAGCGATGGATAGCGCGAGGAGTGGAGCGGCAAGCGCGCAATGAAGCGCGGCCCGCTTTCTTCGTAAGCGAAAGATTTAAACGAGGAATCCAGACGCGCAGGAAGAGTGCCCGCGGCATCTGGACCTACCCGTAACATGTATTCTTAAGGATAAGATGAGTCCAGACAAGCTGTTGAGCGAGGAACAGGATCGGAGAGCGCGCATGCGGCGTTTCAAGCTGCTTTTTCTCGATCGCGCAAGCCCGGTTTCATTGCAAGCGCAACTGACGAGCCAGATCAAGGAGCTGATCCGGGCGGGACAGCTTGCGGCCGGAGAACGCCTGCCCTCGAGCCGCGATCTGGCAGCGGATCTGCGGATTTCTCGCAATACGGTGGTGTACACCTACGAACGGCTGATCAGCGAGGGCTATCTGGACAGCTCCTTGCGCAGCCGGATTTATGTGGCGGATACGGCTCCCGAGCTGCAGCGGGCGGCACACGAACGGGGACGGCACCGGCAAACGGTGCGGGTGCCGGCCACGGTGCCGATTGCGGGCGGATCGACGGCACCGATGCCGTTCCGGCCGTGCCAGCCGGACGTGCAACTGTTTCCGCTGGCGATGTGGAACCGGTTGCGCAGCCGCGCGCTGCGCAGCACCAATCGCAGCCTGCTGCACTATAACTCGGCCGCAGTGCTGGGCCTGCGCGAGCTGCGAGAGAACCTGGCGGCGTATCTACGCGAGAGCCGGGGTGTGCGTTGCGAGTGGTGGCAAGTGGCGATTACCTCGGGATCGCAACAGGCGCTCTATCTGCTGTCGCGCTTGTTGCTGAAGCAGGGTGATCGGGTGTACATGGAAGATCCCGGCTACCAGGGAGCGACGAAGGCGTGGCAGGTGGCGGGCGCAGATATTCAGTATCTTCCGGTGGACCACGAAGGTGTGACGATTCCGCCGCTGGCGGAGGAGCCGGGCAAGCTGATGTACGCGACGCCGTCACGGCAGTTTCCCACGGGGGTTTCACTGTCGCTCAGCAGACGGCTGGCGCTGGTAAATGGAGCTGCAGACAGCGGCACGTGGATTGTGGAAGACGACTACGATTCGGAGTTCCGATACGAGGCGGCGCCGCTGCCCAGCTTGCAGAGCTTGGACGTGAGCGGGCGTGTGATTTACATCGGGACTTTCAGCAAGTTGCTGTTTCCCGCGCTGCGGCTGGGCTATGCTGTGTTGCCGGTGCCGCTGGTGGAGGAGTTCCAGGCGCTCAAGAGCACGGTGGAAGATCACGGGCCCATGATCGACCAGGCGACACTGGCGGCGTTTCTGGATACGGGCGCGTTTTACTCGCACATTCGGCGTTGCCGCCGCGCCTATGCTGAACGCCAGCGTGCGTTCCTGGATGAAATTCAGCACGGCGGATTGCCGCTGGATTTTCGTTACACCGACGGCGGCATGAACCTGACCGGCTTTCTGCCTGCGGAGTTTCACGACGTGGAGGCCTCGGCACGCCTGCGGCGGGCGGGGCTGGATGTGCCGGCATTGTCTTCCTACTCGGGGCGGGCGGGCGATCCGCAAACGAGCCTCAGAGACGACGAATCGCGCACGGATCACGGCTTGGTGTTTGGATTCACGGCCTTTACGCCGGAACGTATTCGGCTGGGGGTAGAGATGATCTTGCGCACCGGGTTGGCGTGAAGTGTCGCCGCGCATCTGGACCTATCAGCGCATTCCAATTTGGTTCTTTCGCAGGGCCAGAAAATCTTTCATTCTAGAGTGGTATCTCTCAAGTTCGTAACCTGGGTTGAACAGAGCAACCGTAGGTCCTTCTGCTCTGTTTGGCCTGAAACCGGCCAAACTCGCTCAAGACGACGCCGTATTTAGGTGCTGCGAACTACCGACAATATTTAAGGAGCGCTGCTGCGATGCCGACGCAGGTCCAACCCCGTCTTTCAATTTTTGCGAACGAGCCTTTCACCGATTTTGCACAGCCGCGGGAGGAACAAGCGATTCGCGCGGCGATTGGGGGCGCACGCGCCGCACTTGGCCGCAGCTACGAGTCGTTTTTCACCGCCGGTAAGGCAGCGCTGGAACGGGTGGTCTCGGTGAATCCGGCCAACCCGGGTGAAGTGATCGGTGTGCACTACGGTTCGCCGGCCGAAGTGGATGAGGCGGTGCGTCGTGCGGAGCGGGCGTTTTCGGAGTGGAGTCGGAGCGAACTCGCGACGCGCACGGGATTGCTGCGCCGCACGGCCGCCAAACTGCGGGAAAGCAAGCATACCTTCTCCGCGTGGCTGGTGCTTGAGGCGGGGAAGAACTGGGCAGAGGCCGATGCGGATACAGCCGAGGCTATCGACTTTCTGGAGTTCTACGCCATGCAGGCGGAGCGGCTGGCGGAGACTTCGCCGGCAATCCAGTATCCCGGCGAGGACGATAAGCTGCGCTATCTTCCGCTAGGACCGGGCGTGGTGTTACCGCCGTGGAACTTTCCACTGGCGATTCTGGCGGGTATGACCTGCGCTGCCATCGTGGCTGGAAACACAGTGGTGTTGAAGCCCTCTCCGCTGGCGCCGACGGTGGGCCGGCTCTTTGTGGACCTGCTCACCGAGTGCGGCATGCCGGAGGGCGTGGTGAACCTGGTGCAGGGCGGCACTGCGGTGGGCGCCGCCATGGTTGCGCATCCGCGAGTGCGCTTCGTGGCGTTCACCGGATCGAAGCGTGCGGGGCTTGAGATTCATGCGCGCGCAGCGCAGACACCTCCCGAGCAGCACTGGATCAAGCGGACGATTCTGGAGCTTGGCGGCAAGGATGCGATCATCGTGCATCGCGATGCGGATCTGGAAATGGCGGCGGAGGGCGTTGTCGCCTCCGCCTTTGGGTTCAGCGGGCAGAAGTGCTCCGCCTGTTCGCGGCTGATCGTGCACGAGGATGTGTACGAAGAACTGCTCGGGGCCGTCATGGAGAAGACGGCGAAGCTGGCCTGGGGCGATCCCGCAGAGAACCGCGCGGTGACGCCGGTGATTGACGAAGTGGCTTACAGGCGCGTACTGCAATACGTGGCCGATGCTCCGCGTCAGGGCCGGGTGATTGTGGGCGGCAAGGCGCTGACGGCTCCGGAGCGGGGATACTACGTGGCCCCCACGATTGTGGCCGATGTGGATGCGAGCAGCTCGCTGGCGCAAGAGGAGATCTTTGGGCCGGTGCTGGCGGCGATCAAGGCGCGAAGTTTCGATGAAGCGCTGCGCATTGCGAATGGAACGCCATACGGGCTGACGGGAGCGGTGTACAGCAATTCAGAAGAGTACCTGGACAGGGCGGCAGAGGAGTTTCATGTGGGCAATCTCTACTTGAACCGCAAGTGCACCGGCGCCATGGTAGGGGCGCATCCGTTTGGCGGATTCAACCTGTCGGGAACGGATTCGAAGGCAGGCGGAGAGGATTACCTGCTGCACTTTACACAGGCAAAGTCGATCGCGCGGCGCGTCGGGTAAAGACCTGATTTCATCCGGTAGTGCAGCAACTTGGGCTTCCGCAAATCACGTGGCGTCTTCTGCGGCACTGGGGAGCAACGCGGATAGCGGAAGGACATGTTCCAGTCAAGGCGGCGCAAGAGCGCCTTGGATACTCGCGCCCCGACATTCTTCTCAAGTTCTGCGTTCATTTCCTGGACGAATCGGCGGGCCTGGCGGCGGAGACCTTGAGTGGACAGCTGAGCGGCCAACCCCTGGCCAGGCAGGGGACTGAGGACGATGAAAGCGCCTATTGGCAACCAGAGGATGCAATCTCTGGAATCAATCGTCGTAAGTTGTTGAGAAGTGTGGAGGCGCGGGCCGGGATCGAACCGGCGCATAAAGGTTTTGCAGGTGAGGAGTGGAATCTAAGTTGTTGATTCTATTAGGTGATTTCGTTGGCAAAATCACCATTTTGGGCCTGTTTTAGGCCTGTTTAGCGGCTTATTGTTAGCAACTGTTAGCGTAAATTCCTGCACGCTGCGATGCAT
>JAJXUS010000043.1 GCA_021782675.1 Acidobacteriota bacterium | reverse complement strand
CGAATCGCTCGAGCTGGTCGAAAGATACGCCGATATGATTCAGGTTGGCGCGCGCAATATGCAGAACTACTCCCTGTTGCGCGAGGTAGGCCAGACGCGCAAGCCGGTCCTGCTCAAGCGCGGCATGTCCGCCACGCTTGAAGAGTTGCTGATGGCCGCCGAGTACATCATGGCCGAGGGCAACTACCAGGTCGTGCTCTGCGAGCGCGGCATCCGCACCTTTGTCGATCACACCCGCAACACGCTCGACCTCGCCGTGGTCACCGCCGTTCACCGGCTCAGTCATCTGCCCATCATCGTGGACCCCAGTCACGGCACCGGGAAGCGCAACAAAGTCGTGCCACTGGCGCGCGCCGCAGCCGCCGTCGGCGCGGATGGCCTCATCGTCGAAGTGCATCACCAGCCCGATAAAGCGCTGTCCGACGGCGCGCAATCCATCTATCCGCAGCAGTTTGCCGACATGGTCGGGGAAGTGCGGCAGATCGCCCGCATCCTCCATCGCGATGTGCCCGATGGCATTCAGGTGGAGTCCCAGGCCTCGGCACCGGCCCGCGGAATCCGGTAGTCCTGCAGGCAATGCGTCTCTTCTGGCAGAGGTTCCGGCGCTCAAGTGCGGGACCGCTCCTGCTATTTTTGGCGGTCCTCGGACTGCCGGTCGAACGCACCTCAGTTCCCTGCCAACTACCGCGAATACGCCTACGTCACCAACGGCGGCAGCAACACAGTCTCAGTCTTTGACGTTGTCAATGTGCGCGTGGATCGCGTCCTCCCCGTCGGCTCCGATCCCACCGGCGTCGCTGTCAGTCCCACGCGGAACGAAGTCTACGTCGTCAACAGCGGCAGCAACTCCATCACGGTAATCGACGCCAGGAAGAAAGCACCTGTCGCCACCATTCGTGTCTCCAGAAAACCTTACTTCATCACCGTCAGCCCCGACGGCCACTGGGGATATGTTGCCAACTCCGGCGCCAACACAGTCTCCGTACTGGATCTGTTCGCTCGCCGCCAGGTCGCCGTTATCGGCGTTGGAGAGTCGCCCGGTCTGGCAAAGATCAGCCCGGATGGCCGGACGCTCGTTGTCTCAAATCGCACCGGCGGCAGCGCCAGCATTATCGACGCAACCGTGCCCCCGCCGCAGATGCGCGTGCGCAGCGTGTGGAGCGGCTGCCCCGGCGCGACCGATATCGCCATCCTGCCCGACTCCAGCAAAGCCTTCGTCGCCTGCTCGGGTAGCCATCAGGTGATGGCGATTCAGCTCGCTCCCTGGTCCCGCGCAACGCCCGGGCATCCGGCTTCACGCACCGGCAATGACGCCCTGCTTGCCATGCTCGACACCGGCGAAACGCCGGTCTCACTCGCACTCAAGCCAGATGGCGGCGAAATCTACGCAGTCAACTATGACAGCGGCTCGGTTTCGGAGATCGATACGGCAACCAACGAGGTCGGCGGCGCGTACCTGATCGGGACGCATCCGGTGCGCGGCCTCATCGCGCCGGATGACTCGACCCTCTACGTCAGCGACTTTGACGCGGGTTCGCTCGGAATCTTCAGCATCGACGACGGGCACTTGATGGGCACGGCGCGCACGGGCGAGGGTCCCGACGCGCTCGCGTTTTCAAAAGCCGGCGATCTGCTGTTTGCCCTCGACGCGCACTCCGGGGACGTGGCCGTCATCCGCACCAGTTCCCACAGCCTGCTCACATTGCTTCCCGCCGGCACGCAGCCCAATCAGATCGCCGTAAAAGCGTTTTTACTTCCCCATCGGCGCTGACCGCTGCGTCTTCCTTTCTGGTTGTCATTCCCGCAGGGATTCTATTTCCTTTGTCCTCCCGCTCACGCAGCGCCGCGGGCCACAGGAGCCGCCGCTTCATCCGCTGAAGGGCCATAGATCGACGGCACCGGCACATCCAGCATTCGCAGGTAAACCGATAACTGGCCGCGATGGTGGATCAGGTGATTCATCACCATGGCCCGCACGGCCTGGGCCCGCGGCAGGCGGAACATGACGTTTTCCCCGGCCCGCAGAACAAATATCTGCTGCATCGCGTCGTCCCCGGCTTCATGCAGCAGCGTGCGCAGCCTGGCAAAATTCTCATCCCACCGCTGCACCAATTGGGCCGCATCGGTCGGCGGCGCCGGGCGGCTGGCGGCTCCGCCGGGCGCTGCAACATCGCGCTCGGTCTCACTCAGAACAATCACTCCCATCTCCGGCGTTCCCGCGACGTGGCCGGCCAGCTTCCCGAGCGTCATGGACCGGGCATGCGGCGCCCAGTCGAATTTGCCATCCGGCACGCGCTCCAGCACCCGCCGCGTGGTTTTGCCTTCGTGCTCAAACTCCGTCAGAAAATTCTCCGCAATGCTCATACTTCCCCCTGAACTTTGGTCGTTTCAGCCGTCCGTAGGACGTGTTTCGTGCTGGCGCGCCAGCACCAGCGTAATGTCGTCGGGCTGCTCCTCGGCGCCAATCCAATCCTCCAGTGCCGCCGTCACGCGCCGGGTAATCTCCTCCAGCCGCAGCCCGTTTGTACCCCTTGCCAGGCTTACCAGCCGCTCTTCACCAAACTCTCCATACTCGTTCTCCGGTTCTGTCACGCCGTCGCTATACGCCACCAGCAGATCTCCCGCCGCCAGCGTCACGGCGCCCTCCTCGTACTCCATGTTATCCATCAGCCCCACAACCGAGCCGCCGCGGTCCAGCCGTTCCACGCTGCCATCGCCGCGCATCACCAGCGGCGGCAACTGGCCGCCATTGGAATAGCGCAAAACCCGCGTCGTCGTATCGTAGTGTCCCAGAAAAAGTGTCGCGTACTTTTCCGGCGTTGTGCTGCGATAAATATGCCGGTTCAGCAGCCCCATAAGCATTCCCGGAGAGGCGAAAATTGACGCCGAAATCTCGTCCGCTGCGGCGATCCGCCCAGCATCCCCGCCTGCATTGGCCAGAATGTCCTCCCCGGCAAAGCGATAGGCCCTTACGGCGGAATGCAGGCTCGCCATTAGAAGCGCAGCCGAGATTCCCTTGCCGCTGATGTCCCCGAGCGCAAAGCTGACGGAGGTTTCGTCCAAAACCAGAAAGTCATAGTAGTCGCCGCTCACCGTCCGCGCCGGGCGGCACAGTCCGTGCAGTTCCAGCCCGCCCAGCCGCACATCGCATGGCGGGAACAGGTTCGACTGCACCTCCTGCGCAATCGCCAGCTCGCTCTGCAGCCGCTCCTTCTCCTTCTGCTCATTCAGCAGCCGCGCCACAGACGCCGACATCGTGTTGAATGACAGGCTGAGCGCTGCCAGTTGATCCTGCCGCGTGACGGAAATGCGGAAATCGAAACGTCCCTGGTCCACCTCCCGCGTTGCCTGGTACATCGACGCCACGGACCCGGTGATGGTCCGGCCCAGCCGCCAGGCGAAAAAGATTGCCAGCAGCTCAAAGCACGCGAACAGGATCGCCGTCAGAATAAGGGCCGAACGGATGCCGCCGCCGATCAGCAGCGACTGCCGGAAGAGCCGGTCATAAAGCAGGGAGGGCCGCGAGGTGACCATTGCAATCACTGCAATCTTTCGGCCGGTGCGCCACTCGGTCGTGTCCAGCGTCGTCGGAAAATTGATCTGGATATCGAATGGGCTGGCGCCCCTCGGCAGAACACCGCCACTCACCGTTCCCAGGTCGTTGGCGTTGTAGTGGGTTTCTCCGTAGCCATCGCGGTCCCTCTTCGCAGGGCCGCCGATCACGACGCCGCCAGTCTCCGGCGTCAGAGTGCCCTTCGCCACCGGTGCGATCTGCACCTTTGAAAGCAACGAAATGCGGCCCAGCCCATTGGCCGCCTGAGCCAGAAAATGCTCATCGAGAGGCAGACTTGTCACCACGACCAGTGAATAAGGACCACTGCTTTCCCGCGTCAAAGTGCGAAAGGATATGCGGTCATCTTCCAGCACCAGGCCGCTGAAGTCTCCACGGACCCAGCGGGGCGGTGTGGCGGCGCCGGGAAGATTGTGACCGGGAAAATCCACCGGCCAGCGAACGCCGTCCACAAACAGGCCCATCCGTAGACCAGGAATCCGCTCCATGGCGCGCGCTTCGGGCGGCAGGGGTGCCGGATTTCCACCTGCTGTCTTGAGGCTTTTGGGAGATGCAGTCAGCATCTCCTGATAATGCAGCGCCAGCGCCTGGTTGTTCGTGGCCAGCTGCGCAAGCTGAGTTTCAATCTCGGAGGTGGCCGCGAAGTTGGCGAACTGCCCAAACAGCACGTAGGCCGCCACCGCTCCCAGCAGCGTGAAAAGTACGACAGGCGTCACGCCCACAAGCAGGTATGTAACGAACAGCCGGTTGCGCAGCCGCCACAGCAGCCGCCATCGCATCCATCGAAACAGGCGTGGCAGGCTGGCGACAGCCCAGACCATCGCCGCGAGCCACGGAGCCATGCCGATCGCATGCGCCACGCCCGGAATCAGCCGCAGAAAAAACAGCGCCAGCGCGGTGCAAAGGGACCAGAAGGCGAAGCGGCGCAGTTTGCCACCAGCGGTCTCCCGCCGCACGAAAACTGCTGCTCGTCGTCGTATCAGTGCCCAGGATTTCTGCATGGAGCCGTCGCCTCAGAGTGTAACAAGTGCACTCCGCAGCCTGCGGCTCGTATGAACGGGTGACGTTGAGGCTTTATGCGCTGAAGCGATGCCGGGCTCCGGCCTCAGCTGCTTCATTCTCGCGTGCCGCGCGGGCTCGCGCCGCATCCTTCCGCAGACAGCGGCTGGCGGAAAAATGCGCACCCGCCAAAAGGATGAGGCCGGAAAGAAATGCCCACAACATCAGTCCGACCGAGATTGAAAACGGCCCGTACACCGATTGCAGATCCAGCCACGGCAGCGCGGCGATGTACGCCACCTTCGCGCCCTCCCACAGCAGACCCGTAACGATGGCCGCCGGCAGCACGCTCCAGACCCGCACCTTGCGGTTGGGCAAAATCCAGTAGATAAAAAAGAAAATCGCCACGCTGGCAATCACGCCAAGAACTTTCAACAGGCTGCCCTGCACCATTCGGAACGCCGGCGAACCCACATGCCCGAAGAAGACCAGCCGGAGAATCTGATCCTGCGAGGCGGAAACAGCAATGGATATCAGGGCCAGCACCCCCACCAGAAATGCCAATCCCAGCGATATCAATTGGTTCCTCAGATAGGAGCGATTCTGCTTCACGCCCCATACCTGATTCAGTGCCACCTCCAGCGGCAGAAACACGCCGGTGGAGGAGACCAGCAGCATCACCAGCGAAAGCACTGCCACCTGCTTATGCGAATAGACCAGGTAGACCATGTTGCGCACCACAAAATCCTGCCCGGTCGGCAGCAGCGCGCGCAGCATGGTGCGGATCACATCGACCATGCGCGGGGAGCGCAGGAGCCGGTGCGCAATCGTCAGCATCAGCACAATAAACGGAAACAGGGACAGGATGGCGTTCGCGGCCACGCTGAAGGCGTAGGTATGCACCTCGGTCCGCATCAGATAGCGGGCCAGGGCTACCAGCGACGGCTCTTCCGCCACCTCTTCTGCGGCAACGGGGCCGCCCGCCGCCGCTTCAGGCCGGATCGTCAGCATGGAATCCACAAACGGGGAGGGACCATTACTACCTCCGGGCGCGCCACCGCGTGTCTGTGCAAGCGGCCTGCCCGATAGAAAATTCTTGCGTTTGGATGCGATTCGTGTCATAACAGTGCCAGATTTGCGCATACATTTCAATGGATTTCGACGCGTTGTGCGGGCGCAGATCAGTTTTCCGGACGGCTATTTTGCAGTTTTGGCAGCACGTTCCCGGCAGCGCTTCTCCGCGCCGCGGGGAACCATAGGTGAAAGGAATCAGTTGTGAACGAACGTGGTGTTGTGAAGTGGTTTAACGGAGCCAAGGGTTACGGCTTCATCCAGCGCTCGACCGGCGAAGATGTTTTCGTTCATTTCTCAGCCATTCAGGAAAAGGGCTTCCGCACCCTCAACGAGGGTGACTCGGTCGACTTCGAGTGCCAGCAGGGCCCTAAAGGCCTGAACGCCCTGAACGTCACGCGAAACCAGTAAGCCTCGCAGATTCTTGGGTAGTGGCCACAACGGCGGCCCCCGCACTGCCCTTTACCCGCCCTAACCCCGCCGCGCGCCGACGTGGATTTTGGATTCCCGCTCCCGCGTCCCGTGACATAAGGCGATGCAGGAGTTCGTCATTCTGAGCGAAGCGAAGAATCTGGGCATTGCCCTTTGTCTGCTAGACGGAAGACTTCGCGACGCTCAGAATGACACAGGTGATGCAATGGCATTTATGCAGTTGTAAAGAGCGCCCTAGAAGGTAACGTGCCCTTCCAACTGCACCTGCCGGTTGCCCTGCGACGAAAAGGTCGTACCCGCCGAATTGTTAAAGCTGTTCGTCAAAAATCCCTGCGTGCCGGTCGCAGAGTAGGCGCCCAGGTAGGGATTCGGAGTGTTCAGGAAGTTGTAGTTCGTCACGTTGTAGACGTTCATCTGAATGGTCAGCGTTACACCGTGCGAAAGCTGCGTCTGCTTATAGACGCTGGCATCCAGCTCGTTGAACATGTCGCCGCGCAGAATGTTGCGGCTCACGCCGGGGTACGGATTGCCGAGTGTCAAGGCCTCATTCTGGTTATCTACAATCCAGCGGACGCTGGACGGGTTGACCGGCACCGGCGTGGTTCCCTGCTCTGCTCCCGTGCCGTACTGGTAGTACACGCCCCCACCGGCGTTATAGGCCACGCTGGAAAGCGGCGCCTTGGGATTGGAGAGCACCATCCGGCAGTTGTCGGCCCCGATTTCAGCGTTCTCAAACCCGAGGTCGCAGAAGCTGGTTTCAACGTTCCCGGATACTGGATTGACAAAGAGAGACGGCTGAACGGGCGTGTAGGGTTCGCCGCTGTTCGCCGTCCAGATAGCGCTGGTCGTGAATCCTCCCAGCAGCTTGCTCTTCCAGTTGGACTGGTTGGCGAAGAAAGGAAGCTCATACACCAGGTCGATCGCCGCGACGTGGGTCAGCGATATGCCACTCAGCGCCCGCTCGCCCTGGTCAATGTTCAGGGGATTCTGTGCATAGGCCAGCGTGTTGCCGCCGCCGAACGTCGAGTAAATTTCACTGGCATTATCAATCGTGCGGCTGTAGGTGTAGTTCGCGACGAACGTAAATCCATTCGCCGTCCGCTTCTGGAACTGCAGTTGTAGCCCGTTGTACAAGGCAAACGCTGTGTTGGTTGTGGTGTTCACAATGCTGCGGCTGCAGTCCGGCCGCGCCGCAGGCTGCAGCCCGCCGGTCGGATCGTACGTTCCGGGCGTGTTGGGCGTGGAGCACAGCGAGCTGGGGCTGACAAAGTTCGGGAATGCTGCCGCGACCGGCGCCAGGTTCGGATTCGCGTTGATGTTCTGGAAATTCCCCACCTGATGGTTGCCGTTATAGCTCACCACCGCCAGTGAAGTCGGCTTGATCTGATACTGCACGCCAAGGCGATAGCTCTCGGTGTACGGGTTGTGAAAGTTGGCCGAGACAGAACTGATTGTGTCGAACCCAGGATCCCCTCCCGTGGGCAGATTAGGAAGCTGCGCGGCCCGGACCGCCGCGCCGGTGAACACGCCGTTCGACGGGAGCGCCGGACCTGTGGAGGAGTAGCTGGCAGCAAAGACATCCGGGGCCGCGGTCGCGACATTCAGGAACGGATTGTAGAAGATGGGATCGAAGTTGATCGCAAATCCGCCCTGCACCGACAACCGGCGGCTCATCATCTCCGGGTTCCAGTTAAATCCCAGCCGCGGCTCAAAGTTCTTTTCCGGCGTGGGGATCGACGGCTGCGTCGTCAGACTTAGAGGAAGCGACGTATCCCAGAAGGGATTGGGCCCGGTCTGCTGCGCCACCGTCGACTTGTGCAGCTCGTTAATGGCCATCCCGTAGCGTTCCCAGCGCAGGCCCATGTTGAGCGTGAGGGTGTCGATCGGCTTCCAGTCATCCTCAAAGTACAGAAACAGATCATTTTCTTTGAAAGGAATGACCGGGTTGCCATTTGCCAGAGTCACGAAAGCGCCGGAATCGTTCACAAAATTATTCAGGCTGGCGTACGAATAGGCTCCGTTGTAGTCAGGCAGAAAAATGTTCGGGGAGTTCTGCAAATCGACCTCACCGCCGAACAGAATGGTATTGCGGCCCGTGCTGAAGGTCACATTGTCCTGAATCTGGTTCACCTTGACGGTGCGGCCCTGCGGCAGGTTGGTCTGCTCACCAAAGCCCAGGTCGCTTTCTGAGCCGTTAAATGCCAGGTTGGCCGTACAGGCCGTCAGATTGGTTACCGTGCAGGTCGGTTCGCCGCCGCCCTCAAAGTCCAGCTTCTCTTCCTGGAATCCATAGGTCAGAGAGTTGACCCATCGCGGGGAGAAAGTGTGCGTCCAGTTGCCGCCCACCAGATAGTTCGTATCAGGAACGGTATACCAGGCTCCCTGGGCGATATTTGTGGAGCTGCCCAGTCCCGCAGCAAGATTTTGCTGGAAATAAAAGCGCCCAAAAAGCCTGTCGTTATTCTCCGGCTGCCAGTCCAGACGGCCCGAATACTCCCGATCGGTATAGGGTGCAGCTACGGTCCGGGTGATCGGTGCAACAGGAATCGATGCCGTTGTGCCATTGGGAAGCGTCACAGGGACCGTGCTGGCCTGAGAATTAACCGGCATTGGATTGCCTGTAGTAATCGAATAGGGTCCAAAGTTCTTGAGAACACTCACTGAAGGCGCCCCGGGATACAGGCCCGCCAGTGTGCTCAGACCAGCCGGAGTTGGCGTAAACAGGCTGCCCGATGACGACGGAATGACGCCGGTATACGTGTGGACCCAGTAGCCGCTGCCAAAGAACCACAGCCGGTCATGCAGGATCGGCCCACCCAGCGTTGCACCCCAGCGGTTGTCCACTAAGCGGGGATTGGTAACTGGCGTACATCCGGTGGATGGGCTGACGCCCGGTGGGCAGAAACCAAAGACAGGGCTCTTATATTGTTGCGACAACGCACTCAGCCACGACCCCGTGTAAAACTCAAAGACCGACCCGTGAAACTGGTTGGTGCCGCTCTTGGTCTGGTAGTTGACCACCGATCCCATGTTCCGGCCATACTGCGCGCCAAACTGGTTGGTAATCACCTGAATGCCGCTCAGCGCATCCTGGTTGCCGAAGAAGATCGCGGGGCCAGCCACGGAATTGTCATTGTTCGACTGTCCGTCAATCTCAAAGTTGTTGGCACGGCCGCGCTGCCCATTGCTCGAGAATCCCGGCCCGTTGGAATTGGAGAAGTTGTTCTGAAGCGTGCGGGCAGTTCCTGGTGACAATAGTGCGACCGTGTCAAAGGAGTTCGCCAGTGGCAATTGCTCCAGCTCCACAGGCGTAAATACCGTCGAAACCTGCGCGTTGACGGTATTGAGCTGTACCTGGTTCGCGTCGTGGACCATCACGGAGGTGACAGTCGTCCCCACGGACAGCTTCAACGCGTTCAGATTGGCCGTGTTTCCAACGGTGACCAGCACACCCGTCAAATCCAGCGGCTGGAAGCCGCTCGCCGTCACATGGATATTGTAGGTGCCGATCGGAATATCGGAAAAAGCAAAGGAGCCGTTCGGCCGGCTGATCGTGGTGATCACGGCGCCGCGCGCAACATCTTTGGCGCTGACCGTCGCGCCGCTGACCACAGCGCCCTGGGCGTCAACAACATTTCCGGTGATATTTCCCGTTGTGATGCCCTGCCCGTGCATGGCACGCGAGATCGGA
>JAJXUS010000042.1 GCA_021782675.1 Acidobacteriota bacterium | reverse complement strand
GGGTATTTTCTTTTCTTGACCGGCGCAACGGTGCCTATCTGCAATCCGCCGCAACCACCACTTTCGCCGACCTGCAGCGCAGCCCAACGATTCTTCTGGGCGGATTGGACAACCCCTGGACGATACGCGCTCAGCAGAATCTTCGCTTCCGGATGGACTCCGACGGCAAGGGGCTGGATTGGATCGTGGATGCGCGCAATCCTGCCATGAAGTCATGGACCGTGGACTTCGCTCAACCCTACTCTGCTCTAACGAATGATTATGCGATCGTTGCTCGCTTTTTCAATCCAAGCACCCAGGAGCCTACTCTGATTGTGGCCGGGCTTGGAGAAAATGGGACGAAAGCCGCCACGGAGTTCATTACCGATCCAGCCACGCTGCAAAGATTGGCAGGCGATTGGATGGCCTCAACCAAGGGCAGGAACTTCGAGGTCGTACTCGAGACGCAGTTGATTAATGGCTCCTATGGCCCACCGAAACTCCTGGCCAAAGACATCTGGTGATGTAAGGTTCCCTCTGCCGGCCGATTGTTAGCCGCAAAGCTAAACAGAAAACCTAACTACACACACTCTCAATCAGGGCAAGAGTTGGGAGCCAGAAAACTCTGGCTCATAGCGGTCCAAGCAAAAGCAGGGCAGCTCAAATGGAGTCATGTATCGAATAAGTTGGTGGAGGCGGCGGGAGTCGAACCCGCGTCCGAAATTGTTGTCAGCCGGGAGAGTCCATGCTGTGTCCGATTCGATTGGTTTCGCTCCCGGCGCTTAAGAACGGACAAGATGCGCCGTGAACTAGTCCGATGATCTCGCGTGATTCAACACGGACCGAGCTGGTCACGCCAGCCTACTGAATGACGTCCGCTCACAGCCCATAGGCAAAGCCGTGGAAGACGGCAGCTTAGTTAATTAAGCTGCAAGTGCCAGATTATCGTTGGCAACTTTGTTTTTGTAAGCGATTACGGGTGCCCACACCCCGACATGTCTCCCATACTGCAATCAATCCCGTCGAAACCGTGACGCCCCCAACTGCCGGGACACTAGTTGGATGATCCAACCGCGCCCATGGGTGCAACCGCGAAGCCTATTGGCTCGTGCTGCAACTTCCATTCTACGCCTTGAAGCGGAGGGGCTGGAGAGAACAAAACGGCAGGGCAGGGCGCAACGCGAGACGCGTCGCCGTCCCCTGCCCTCCGGTTACTGCTGGTCTAGATCGCTACTGCTTATCCAAATCGACGCCCTGGTACTCCTGCCGCATGATGCCGGCACGGATCTGCGCCGGCGACCAGCCCGCCCGCGTCTTCTGGTAGGCGTAGAAGCCTTCCTTGGCGCAGGTGGAGCACTCGCTTCCATGCAATCCCTCATAGCAGCTCCGCAGGCTGGTGTGACCCAGTTCGCGGTCGCAGCGGCAATAGCAGGGGAGCTGATAGAGAACATTGCCGATCTTGGCCGCGTCCTGGTACACGTGCACTTGCCACGCATAGCGGAAATTTGGTCCGCTCAACTTGGTGCCGGAAAGAATCGGCGGCAGAGCGCTCATCTTCAGGGGTGCGGAAGGGTGATACGCGGGGACGTCCTCGGCCGGATTCGACCACTGCGCGTAGCTCATGGCGGTGAGGGCAAAAACAGCAAGCCCCAAAAGCCAGCGGCTCTTGTTGGAGAAGATCATGGTGACCTCTGGGCTATTTTACGGCATGCCCAAGTGAAGTGGCGATGCTCCTGCCAGGCACCTCACACAGTCACCCACGGCAATGGAGTCGCATCCGTCAGGCCACCCGCACAAAAAAAAGACGGCACGAACGGTGGAGCTGTCCGTGCCGGGAGGCCAGTGACGCAAACTACTTCCGGGCTTGAGAACCGGCTTTACGCCTCGTTCTCCCAACCGGAATATATACACGATAGCATAGGTCCGCAGAATGTCAAATACAATTTTCAAAATTTATTCGCGCTCTGGTCGGACCTTGGCGCCCACGCCTGGCCGCCATTGAAAAATCGGGCGCTAAGGGTGAAAACTGTTCCCTTCTTTCTTATATATATTTGAAACAGTTCAACTTACACAAGGATCGCGGCTTTCAAGCAGCGCAGCTGCTGCGTTCCATAAATGGGCCTCTCCCGCCCGCTCCGCACTTGAGCGCAGTAGGCACATACCACATAAAGGTATAGTGACGCACAATATGTCCTTTGTGCCTTAGCCGGATGACATACGCAATTCTGGATTTTTGGCACCCGGAGAGTCTGCCATACTTCTGGGGCTCTGCGGGTCCGCGTCAGGCCTGCCTGTCCGCCTTCGCGGCAAGGTCAAAATCCTTGTCCGTCAGCCCTCCCGCATCGTGGGTGGTCAGGGTGAGCCGGACGGTGCTGTAACGAATATCGATATCAGGATGATGCCCGGCTTCCTCTGCCAGCTCACCCACCTTGTTCACGAAGGCGAGCGAATCGCGAAAGTGGCGGAACTTGAAAACCTTGACGAGCTGGCCGCCTTCTATGTGCCACTCCTTCAGTTTGCCCAGACGTGCCTGGGCCTCCTGGGTAGAAATTGCCGGCATCGCTATGCTCCTGGATTCGATCTGCCTCCGCCCCGCGGTCGATTGCCGCGCCGGCGCAGGCCTGCGCTGTCATCATCGCACGAATTCCACGCCGCTGGTTCCCAGCTACGCTGGGCGCTGGTGGGGAGGGTTTGCCATCTCGAAGGTGGAGAAGCGCTTGTTCTGGCCGCTGATTTCACTGCGCAGCTCCTGCCAGAGCTCATTAGGAATCTTCAGGAAGGTCTCGACAACTCCGGGGTCGAACTGCGTGCCCGAGCAGCGCAGAATCTCTTCGCGGGCTGCGTCAAAGCTGCGCGATTTGCGATAGGGCCGGTCGCTCGTGATCGCATCCAGCGTATCGGCCACCGCAAAAATCCGCGCCCCGATCGGAATCTCCCGTCCGCGCAGGCCGCTCGGATATCCCGTGCCGTCGTAGTGCTCCTGGTGGCAGAACACGATCTCCGCTGCTCCCGCCAGAAACGGGATCTTGCGCAGCATGTGATAGCCGCGCGCGCAGTGCTCGCGCATAATCTCCTGCTCTTCCGGCGTCAGTTTGCCTGGCTTGCGCAAAATCTCGTCGGGAATGGCCATCTTGCCAATGTCGTGCAGAAAGGCCCCGCGCGCAATCACCTTGATCTCCGCGGGAGCAATGCCCATGGCCCGCGCCAGAGCGATCGTGTATGCGGTCACCCGCTTGGAGTGGCCCTCGGTCTCCGAATCTTTGAGATCGAGCGCATCTCCCAGCGCCTCGAGCGTCACGTCGTAGGAGTGCTCCAGATCCTCCATGGCATGGCGTAGCATCTCGGTGCGTGCACGCACCATCTGCTCCAGGCTCTGCTGGTAGTTCTCGCTCTCTTCCAGTAGCCTGCGATGATCCAGCGCCCGCTGCACCGTGCTGAGCAGGTGCTCGCGCTCAAAGGGCTTCAGCACGTAATCGTAGGCGCCACGGCGCATGGCATCGATGGCCACGCTGATGTCGTGGATGGCGGTCACCATCACCACCGGCAGGTTGGGATACTGCGCATGCACGCGTTCCAGCAGCGCGATCCCATTAATGTCCTGCATTACGATATCGGTGAGAACCAGGTCGTAGTCGGTCTTTTCTATCGCTTCCAGCGCCTCTCGACCGCTGGAGGCCAGCTTCACCAGGTGTCCCTGGCGTTCCAGCGCGGATCCCATCATCGCCCGAACGTGCGTCTCGTCGTCCACCACAAGAATTCGGGCCTGGGGGCGCACACTGTCATCGGCGTGTGTTTCTGACACGCGATGCGACGGCGTAACCGCTTTCGGCTTATCCGATCCTGACACACTGAACGGCAACGGCTGCCTCCCACGCCTGCGGCCTGCATTCAGACGACGGGGATCGCCTGCATGCATCGTTCGCCCGGGTCGCAAAGACACAAAAGTTCGCCTCCGCGGTCTCACCCAAGCATGCTGAATGTATCACTGCGACCTATCTGCCTCAATAACCCCGGTCACAAAGCGCATGACGCCAAGGTTGTAGCCTCCCGCAAAAGTTGCAGATCCTTGCCTTGGCTCCGCCGCCGGGCTTGGGCCGGTTTATGCGGCAGCTCATGTTGAAAGTCTAATCTTTCTTCTCCCGCTTTGCCTTGCGCGCCGCCGCCCAGCCCTCTTTATTGATCTGTTTGCCGCGCCCTACAGCCAGAGCTCCCGCTGGTACGTCCTTCGTAATGCACGATCCCGCGCCAATATAGGCGCCATCTTCCACGCTGATGGGAGCCACCAGCGTGGTATCGCTGCCCACAAACACGCCCTTGCCGATCCGCGTCATAAATTTATTTACACCGTCGTAATTGCAGGTAATCGTTCCGGCGCCGATATTGGTGCCCTCCCCTACCTCGGCATCACCAATGTAGCTGAGATGGTTTGCCTTGGCGCCCTTGGCCAGGCGCGCCTTCTTGGTCTCGACAAAATTGCCCACGTGCACGTTTTCGCCAATCTCGCTGCCCGGGCGCAAATGGGCAAAAGGTCCGATCCGCGCTCCATCGGCAAGGGTGCTGTCGGCCAGCACGCAACTCTGCCGCACCAGTACGTCTTTGCCTAGAGTGCAGTTCTCAATCACCGAATAGGAGCGGATCACCGAATCGGTCCCGATCGTTGTCTTGCCCCGCAGTTGCACAAACGGCTCGATGATGGCGTCGGCCGCAATTTCCACGTCGGCGTCGATCACACAGGTCTCGGGCCGGAAGATCGTCACCCCTGCCGCCATCTGCCGCGCCGCCGTCGCCGCGTTCAGCCGTGCGTCCAGCGCCATCATCTCCGCAATGGTGTTTGCCCCCAGAATCTCCGCCGCGTCTTCCGCTTCTACCGCCACTACGCGCTCGCCCGCCGATCGCAGCAGGCCGGCCATGTCCGTCAGGTAGAGCTCGCCGTGGGCGTTCGCATTGGAGAGCTTGTCCAGGTGCGCCAGCAGTGCCGCCGTGCGGAAGGCATAGATCCCCGAGTTGATCTCGCCAATTTGCTCTTGCTCCGGCGCCAGGGCCTTCTGCTCCACAATCGCCTCCACCTCCGCACTGCCTTGGGTGGTGCGCACAATCCGCCCATACCCGAACGGATTCGCCGGATGCGCGCTCAGGATGGTCATTGCCGCATTCTCACGACAATGAAAATCCCACAGCCGCTCGATCGTCTCCGGCCGGATCAGCGGCACGTCGCCCGACAGCACCAGCACGTGCTCATAACCGGCGATGGCTGCGCGCGCACACTGGATGGCGTGCCCCGTACCGCGCTGCTCGGTCTGTTCCACAAACTGCACGCCGGTCGACGCCACCGCGGCCCGCACCTGCTCCGCTTCATGCCCGATCACGGCGAAGATATGCTGCGGCACTACCACTCGGCTCGCCGCCGCAATCACGTGCGCCAGCAGCGGCTTGCCGCCGATGGCATGCAGCACCTTGGGCCGCTTCGATTTGAGCCGCGTTCCCTTGCCCGCGGCCATGATCACAACGGCCAGCCCGCTCGCGCCTGACTTTCCTGCTTCGCTCACTGCTGTTTCTCCACCGCGCCCTGCGGCTGCGCGGCCTGCGGAATCGTGATATCGATCGGCTTCGGTGCGCCCAGATTCAGCGCGTCCAGCCCCGGCTTGATCTCCGCTCCATTGCCAACCACCAGCACTGCCAGCTTCTCCGGCTGCACGTACTTCAAAGCTGCCGCCGTCAGGTCCTGCAACGTCACCTTCTCCACCTCGGCCTTGTAGGTTTCAAGATAATCCGCCGGGTAGCCGTAGAACTCCAGCAACTCGCGCTCGGAGAGAATCTTTCCCGGCGTGTCGTACCGGAACAGAAACGAGTTCAGAATGTCGTCCTTGGCGCGTTTCAGCTCCGTCTCGGTAAAGGGCTTGCGATTAAGCCCCGCAATCTCGGCCAGCGATGCCTTGGTCGCCTCCACCGTAGAGGCGCTTTTGGTAATCACCTCCACCCGCAGCGTCCCGGGGTGGTCGTAGGGCAGATCGAACCCGCCTCCCACGGCATAGGCAAGCCCCAGCTCTGTACGCACTGTCTGGAAGAGCCGGCTCGCAAAGCCTCCGCCGAGAATGTCGTTCATCACCGCCAGCGTGGCCCGGTCCGGATTGCGCTTGTCGGTCCCCAGCGCCACAATCTCAACATTGGACTGGTTCACATCCGGCTTGTTGATGAAAAAAACGCCCGGCTTGGGCCCGGCAAACGCGTCCTGGCGCGCCGGCTGCGGCGTGACCGGCGGCAGACTCTCGAAGGCCGCCCGCACCTTGGCCTCCATGGCCGCGGCATCGAAATCTCCGCTGATGCCCACGATCAGCTTCCCCTTCAGCGAGCGATTGTGCCACGCCTCCAGGTCGGCAAGCTTAACCCGCTCGATGGTGGCCAGCTCCGGTTGCCGCGTGTAGGGCCCGTTCTTTCCATAGACAAGGTTGTTGGCCTCGCGCTCGGCAATATCGCCCTCATCGTCGTTGCGGCGCACAATGCCGGTGGCCTCCTGCTGCCGCGCCAGTTCCAGCTTCTGGGCGTCGAACCTGGGATGAAACAGCAGGTCCATGGCTAGCGCAAACACCTGGTCGGAATCCCCTTTCAGCGAATCCCAGGAGAGCGCGGTCGAGTCCACGTCGCCGCTGGTCTCAATGTGCGCGGCGCGCGCCTCAAGAAAATCGTCCATGGCATCGCCCGTCATCTTCTCGCTGCCGCTGGTGCGCCACGCCTGCCCATAGAGGTCGATGAGCCCGGCCTGCGCCGGATCCACATCGCGCGATCCCCCCGGTATCAGCACCGATCCAGAGATAAACGGCAGCTCGTGATCCTCCTGCAGAAAAATCACAATCCCGTTCTTCAGCTCAATCCGCTTCGGCTGCTGCGGATGAAATGCATGCAGCGGCGGTATCGGAATCTGCTCCCAGGGCTTCGCCTGCTGGGCGGGAGAAGCCGCCGGTGCCGCCAGCCACGCGAGCGCACAAATCAGCCAAAGTACCGGGGCGCCCCGAACTCCTCGCTCCGCATCCAGACACCACTGAACCCTGCCCCCTGATCTCTGCTCTCTGTTCACAGCCCGCCTCCGTTCTGCGCGTTTGCGGGCGCCGCTTTCGTTTCGATCTCCGCGCTGGTCCGGTTGGTGTCCACAAATACCTGGTTCGCCACCCGCCGGATATCGGCCTTGGTCACCTTATCCACCCGGTCGAGCTGCAAAAACAACTGCCGCCAGTCGCCATAGCGCGTCTGGTATTCGGCCAGCGAGTTGGCCAGTCCCTGGTTATCCGCCAGGCCCCGCAGCAGATCGGCGCGGGCGCGCGTCTTGTACATCTGCAGCTCGGCATCGGTCACGTCCGTCGTCTTCAGCTTGTCGATTTCTTTGTGAATCGCCGTTCGCATCTCGGCTGTCGTGTGCCCCGGCAGAGGTACTGCATAGAAAGCGAACAGGCTGGGGTACTTCTCGCCCGGGAAGGGGCTGAACCCCTCCGCCTCGGCGGCAATCTGCTGCTGCTCCACCAGGCTCCGATAGAGCCGCGACACCCGCCCGTTCGACATGATGTCGCTGATGGCGTCGTACACCGCATCGTCGGGATCGCGGTAGCTTGGCCGGTGATAGCCCTCGATATAGAACGGCTGCGTTTGCTCGCGGATGACCACCGACTTCTCCGCAAACTGCTTCGGCTCCACCGTGGTCATCTCCTCCGGCTTGCTTCCTCCCGGCACCCGGCTGAAGTACTTCTCCAGCATGGGCAGATCGGCATTGCTCACGTCGCCCACAATGACCACTACGATGTTGCCGCCCACGTAATACTTGCGGTGGAACGCCATCGCCTCGGTCGCCGAAATCTGGCTCAGCTCGCTCGGCCAGCCCACCGAACTGCGCCCGTAGGGATGCGCCACGTACGCCGTCGCCAGAAACTGCTCTATCAGCCGTCCGATGGGGTTTGAGTCGGTACGCATGCGCCGCTCTTCCATCACCACATCGCGTTCCTTATAGAACTCCCGCGGAACGGCATCGCGCAGCCGGCTGCTTTCCAGCCATGCCCACAGCTCTAACCGGTTCTCCGGCATCGACCAGAAATACTCTGTCTCATCGAGCCCCGTGGTCGCGTTCAGCGCATGCGCTCCGTTGCGCTCGGCCACCTCAGTGAACTGGTTGGGAATCACATACTTCTCTGCCGCCTTCTGCGCCGCCACAAACTGCTTGTGCAACTCCTCCAGCTTCTTCGGATCGCGCCCCACCGGCTTCAGGTATTCGGCCTCATAGGCGGCGTTGGCCGCTTCCACCTTCGCCAGCGCAACCTTCTCGGCCGCATAATCTGTGGTGCCGATCTGGCTGGTGCCCTTGAAGGCCAGATGCTCGAACATGTGCGCCAGCCCGCTCTCGCCCGCCGGGTCGTTCACGTCGCCCGCGTCGATGAACGTTGTGTAGCTGAAGACCGGCGCGTCGTGCCGCTCGCAGAGGATCAGCGTTAACCCGTTGGGCAGCACCTTGGTGGTGATGCGCTGTTCAAAGCTCTTCAGGTCCTGCGCATGCGCCGCGCCCAGGCTGGACCCAGACAGCAGGACCAGAAAACAGAGCCAGAACCGGCATGAACGTCGAGACTTCCGCATCGCGCCTCCGGCAACTCGTGCAAAGGTGAAAATCAAGGTCATCATAAACCAGCAGCGCGCTGCCGAGGTACGATGGCGCGAGACCGGCGATGGTCCCGGCCGTAGGTTTTCCGAGACTTTCCTTCAAATGCGGCGGCACGGCTGGTGATCTTTGCCCCTCGATATAATGGCTGCACCCAACATGACGCGAGCGAACTCAGGGCCGGCTCTTCTTGTTGCGCTGGCGATCGCCGGACTGCTCGCCGTGCCGGCCGCGGCACAGCAGTTCCAGTCCGGCGCGATGCCGGTTACCATTGCACAGTTCGAACAGATCCTCGAATCCAGCAAAGGCGCCCGCGACGCCGACCTGGCAAGGAAGCTCAGCGGCGTCACGCTCACAGAGCGAGCCGGCAGCGCGCAACTCTCAGCATGGCAGAAGGAATTTCCGGGCAAGCGCACGCGAGAGGTGCTTATTGCTTTATCCGATCTCTCCGCATTCCGGACACTCCCCGCCACCGATCTGCCCTCTGAACCTCCCCCGCCGATCGAAATGCAGCGAACCATCTTCGCCCGCGCGGTGGACTACGTGGTGAAAACCCAACCTCGCCTGCCTGACTTCTCCGCCCAGCGCAGCACCACCCGGTTTGAGATCGCTTCGCGTGTAGTCTTCGATTCACTCAGGCACACCAGCGGCTTGTCCGCAGCCGCCGGCGAACAAGCAAGTTATCGTGTGCTCGGGCCTGTGCGGCCCGGACCTGGAGGAGGACAGTGGCTCTACATCTCCGCCACCTCGTCCCACGTAGTCACCTACCGCGATGGAAGCGAAGTCACGGACAAGGCCCCACCCGCAAACAAATTTCAGCTGAAGTCCTTGAATCAGCCGCTCAGCACAGTCGGCGAGTTTGGGCCTATTCTCGGCGTCGTGATCGGCGATTCGGTGCACAGTTCCGTCACCTGGAGCCACTGGGAACGCGACGGGGATAGAACGCTCGCTATCTTGAAGTACGCAGTACCGGCCAGCAAATCCCATTACGAAGTCCTCAGCTCCGCTCTCGGAGACTCGCAAACCGCCGCATACCACGGCGAGATCGCTGTCGATCCGGAGACCGGAACGATCTACCGCATCATGCTGTTATCCGACCCGGGGACCCCCGAAGTCCCCGAATCAGCCATCGTCGTAGACTACGGTCCGATGGAGATCGCCGGCCAGACC
>JAJXUS010000041.1 GCA_021782675.1 Acidobacteriota bacterium | reverse complement strand
CAGATAGCGCCGCGCCCGCGCCTGCATAATCGGATCGCCGCCTTTTGCGGCGGCGTATCGGGCAAACTCCTTCTGCGCCTGCGCGTCTTCTCCCAGGCGGCCGAGGACGATGCCATCGAGGAAAACATCCTCCATGCTGGCTGGGTCCCACTGTTCGGCCTGGGCGAACTGCTGCTGCGCCTGACGGAGTAAGCTAGCCTTCTTCCGGGCGACCCCTTCGCGCATCAGCGCGGTGCCCTCCATGGCGGCGGCAGCGGCCTTCTTCGCCGGGGTGGTCACCGTCACTTCCAGGATGCCGGCATCTTTGGCGGAGCGCATATTGTCGCCGGATTCGCGGTAGATATCGGCGAGCTGCACCAGGCAAGGCACGCAACGGCCGTGCTCCATTCGATTCGCCTTCTCCAGCGCATCAATGGCAAACGGCATGTTCTTGTCCGACTGAAATTGTGCGGCCTTATTCAGCTCCTGCTGCACACGAGGCGGTTCTTCCGGGGCTGGTGTTGTCTGCGCAGCGCCAGCGGAACAGTGCAGGGCGAGAAGAACAGCGAGCATGACGCTGCCGGTTCGGATGGACAATTCGGCTCGGCCTTTGCAAACCACGACCCGAGGATACCGCAGCGAAGGCGCCGCGCGGACCGCGAAATGCAGGCTCAGCCGGCTTTCCGGGTATCTTCCAGGGCGGCATCCAGCATCTCTGCCAGCGATTCCGTCCGCGTCTTGATGGTGCGGGCAGCGTTACCCGCTGTCGCCTCCCGCTGCGATTCCACCCGGACCAGCTCATCGGCCAGGTTCAATGCGGCCAGTACGGCGACGCGCAGGGAGTCCACCGTGGCGCCGTGCTGCGAAACTGCGCGCATCTTGGCATCCACAATGACGGCCAGGCGCTGCATGTGGTCGGGGTCCGGCCCGCGCAGGTGGTAGAACTGGTCGAAGATTTCGACGACGACACTGCCGGAGGACCCGGCGCTGTTCGCATCTGCTGCCGCAGCCTGTGCCGGGCTGCGTTCATCTCTGGCGCTCATCGATGTTCCCCCCTTGTTTTCCATCCATCGAGGCGCAGGCCCCGATGCTAAGCGCTTTCGAGCGCGTCGAGCGATTCCATCAGACGCTCCACGCGGTTCCGCACCGTATCCCGCTCACGGTGCAGCTCGTCCAGCTCATGCCGTAGCGCAGCACTTGCAGATTGTTCCGCCTCCAGTTTGTCGCGCAGCGCAGACAACTGCTGTTCGACGTCGGCCCGGCGCTCCCGCTCCCGGTTCAGCAATTCAATGGCGCGCACTACGCGCTGTTCCAGCGCAGTCAGCGTATCGACCGCTGCACTCAGGTCCTGCTCTTTAATCATTGTTGTCGCCATGCGTATTTGGATGCTCTTTCGCGCAGTATAGACCCTGTTGAAGCGGCGATGAAAGTTCGGTGACGCAATTCTGCGCCAAAAAATCCGCCGTCCCGAGCTACTGCAGCAGCTCGACGGGAAAACGCGGCTGCGCCCCCAGCCCCATGAGAGCCTGAAAAATCTGGTGCGCCCACCGCTGCAGTTCTTCTTCGCGCAGTGTGCGCTCCTGCGCCTGGAACGTCACGCGGACCAGCATGGAGTAGCGTCCGGGATTTTTTGTCTCTTCGCGGAAGATTTCGCACGGCTCCATCGCCGCCAGCTCTGGAATCCCAAGGTCCCCCAGCGACTGCGCAATCTGCTCCCACGACACATGCTGGGGAAAATCGAAAGAGAAATCCCGCACCACGGCTGGAAAGCGGGACAGTCCGCGAACAGCGATGCGTCGCGCGCCCAGCGTCAGCAGGCGCTCCAGATCAAGTTCACCCGCGAAGACGGCATGGCGCACTTTGCGGCTCTCCATCAGCGTGGCAGCCACCTGGCCAAAGTAGCCGATCGTCTCCCCGTTCACCGCCACGCGCGCGCCCTGCCCGGGTTCGAGCCATGCAGGCATCAGGCCGGTCTCCGCCGGAAACGTGTCGAAGTAGGTTTGGTTGGCGTTGAATGCGGCCAGCACCTTCTCCACTGCTCCTTTGAGGTGAAAGAACGTAAAGCCGCGGCCGGGCTGTGTGGCATGGGCTGCCAGGGCTGCGCCGGTGGCCCCGACGGCCAGCGAGCGCGACTCCGCCACTCGCTCGCCAGAACGGGCGAAGATTGTGCCCATCTCAAAGAGACGCACATCCGTGGTCTCGCGCGTCACGTTGTGCGCCACCATGGCAAGCATGCCGGGCAGCAGCGACGAGCGCAGGCAGCCGGCCTCCTCGCTGAGCGGATTGCCCAGGGCGACCGCCGTGCCGGGCTGCGCAGCGAACAGCTCGGCGTCCGCCGCGGACGAGAAGGTACTGCTGACCGCCTCGTTATATCCGGCGGCCAGCAGGCGGCGGCGCACCGTGCGCAGCAGGTCCGCTTCCGGCAGCTCCTTTACGGAGCCGGCGAAACCGGGCAGCGTGTTTGCGAAGCGATTGTAGCCGTAAACCCGGGCGATCTCTTCAATCAGGTCGATGGGCCGACCCAGATCCAGCCGCCAGCTTGGCAGCATGACCTGAAAGCTCTCTTTATCTTGCGGGGCAACCGTGCAGCCCAGGGCGGTCAGATAGCGCGTCGCCGTCTCCGCATCGATGGGATCGCCGTCCGCGGTGGTTCCCAGCAGCCGGGGCACTTCCCGCATTGCGAAGCGTACCGGCGGGCGGTCGGCGGTGCGTGCGGCGGCCTCAGAAATCTGCACGTCCACCATCTCTCCGGTAATACGGCCGCCGGCGGCGAGGATCAGCCGGCTCACCATGGCCGACGCCACGGGCGGCGCGTTAAAGTCGGCCCCGCGTTCGAAGCGATGCGAAGCATCCGTGTGCAGCCCGTGGCGACGCGCGGAGCGGCGCACAGCCGCCGGATCGAACCACGCCGCCTCCACCAGAATGTTGCGCGTCTCCGGTGTAATCATCGTGTCCCAGCCGCCCATGACGCCGGCCAGCGCCAGCGGACGCTCCTCATCGGCAACGACCAGATCGTCGGCAACGAGCGTACGCTCGGCGCCATCCAGCAGGCGCAGCTTTTCTCCGGCGCGGGCGCGGCGGACCACAATGCCTCCGTAAATTTTGTCCGCGTCGAAGGCGTGCGTGGGGTGCCCCATGGCGAGCGTCACGTAGTTGGTGGCGTCGACCGCGTTGCTGATCGGCTTTTGCCCCAGCAGGGCGAAGCGGTGCGCCACCACACCCTCCGACGGCGCGATGCGGACGTCCTGAAGAAGGCGCGCCGTGAAGCGGCCGCAAAGTTCCGGCGCCTCAATGCGGACGGCGGGCACAGCGCCAGCCTGAGCGGGCGGCAGATCTGTCCCCAGCGGCAGCAGCGGCAGACCATAAATGGCCGCTGGTTCGCGCGCCACGCCGTAGTGGTTCATGGCGTCCACGCGATTGGTGGTGATGTCCATCTCGAACAGCGAACCATTTGCACCCAGGTCGTCCACCCCTTCCACGGCGATGCCGCGAAGGGTCAGGTCGTCGGCCAGTTGGCGGTCTCCGGCCGGCAGCTCAGGAACATATTCCCGCAGCCATGCGGAAAGAAGCTTCATGCAGAGAACTCCTCCGATTGCAGTGCTTCCAGAATAGGGGATGAATCGGGGTTTTCGGGAGGGCCGTTGCCTGCGGGCTGCGAAAGTCGCGCAGGCGGCTACTGAATCAGCTTTGCGGGGACGTGCTCGGCATCCATTGTGATTTGCCTGGAATTCCCGGCCAGCACCAGAGCCGCAGCGATGGCAATCGACGCCGCCAGCACCACCGCGAGGTAGATAAATCCGAGCCAGAAGCGTGGATCGGAATACGGCTGGATGGCGTCGAAGTGCACCGCATCCATGCAGGCCAGCAGGCGCAGCTTGTCTCTCCAGGTGGCGTGCTCTCCGTTCAGGTGAACATGCGAAAGCAGTGGACTGAGCACCATCATCCGCAGGTGGCCCGCGGGCAGGTCATGCGCCAGCCAGCGGGCTTCGCCCACCGGGATCACGTCATCCTCCAGCCCATGCAGGATGTAAACCTTCGCCGCCAGATTCTGCAGATGGCCGTGCGGCGAGACCTCCGCCAGAGTCGGACTGAGTGCTGTGACCAGCCGGGCGAACCGCGCCTGATTCTGGCCCGTAAGAAATCTCTCCCATTCTTCGCGCTGGCTGCGGGAAAGCGAGGCGGTCATGGCGGCGATCTTCTCGCGCTGACCCTTCGGATGGTGAGCTTCGTTCACCACTTCCGCCCGCAGTAGTGGGGCCAGAGAAGCGCGCTCGGCGGGCGACCCGAACATGCGCAGATCGGTGTACTCCAGCAGATAATCTCCCCACGGGCTTCGCTTTTGGTTTGCTGGCAGGCCGTTGGGACCCGCGTAGTCTCCGGTGATATAGAAGTTCATGACGCGGATCATGTCGTCATACCCACCGACATCAAAGACCAACGCGACGCTGGGCGCATAGGCAGGGCGCGCGGCAGCCGCCATTGCCAGGCCTCCGCCGAAGCTTATGCCCATCAGCGCAACGGGCCTCCGTGTGTAGTGCGCCAGCCAGACCGTGGAATCGCCCACTCGGCGCAAGGTGGAGGCGTTGCTGCCGGCCACGTTGTACTCTTTCAACGAAGGAATGTCAGGCGCCAGGACGCGCAGCCCGGTCGATGCCACCAGTCGGCTGTAACCCGCTACGGACTGCATACCACCGGGGTCAAGCCCGTGGATGATGACCATTCCAGGCGAGTCGGGCCTGTCCGCCGGAGTGTAAAGCGTGGCGCGCGTGGTCAGCCCATCTGTCCCGCGGATGGTAACGGCCTGCGCGCTGACGTGCCGGTCCAGAACGAAACGTAGTGGTGCCGGGGGAGTCTGGCCGTTGGACTCAAGAAGGATGTCCGCAGCCTGGATCCAGACCTTGCACCAGGGATAGACCGCTGCGCCAGCCAGGAGGATGAGCGCGGCTGCGACTGCCGCCCGCAAGGAGAGCCGCTTCGATTTGCCTGCCAATGGGGGAATTTGCAGGTCGTTCATAAAAAAGCCGACGCTCTTTCAAACAAAAGATTCAAGAAAGCGGCAATCGCCGGAATACAGGAGCCCAATATCCCCGATTCCATGCTGCATCATGGCAATGCGATCGACGCCCATGCCGAAGGCAAAACCCGAGATGTTCTCCGGATCATACTCCGGCTGACGGCCCCGTACAGCCTCAAAAACAGCGGGGTGCACCATTCCGCAACCCAGCAGCTCTATCCATCCTGAATTCTTACACTTACGGCACCCGCGACCGCCGCAGAAGATGCAGCTGATCTGGACGTCGGCGCTCGGCTCAGTAAACGGGAAGAAGGACGGGAAGAAGCGCGTCTTGACGCTGGAACCAAACAGCTCCTTCATCGCGTGGTCCAGCGTGCCCTTCAGGTCACTGAAGGTGATGTTCTTATCGACGCACAGGCCCTCCACCTGATGGAAGACGGGCGAGTGGGTGGCATCGGCCGCGTCGTTGCGGTGGACCTTGCCGGGGATGACAATGCGCAGCGGCGGCGGCTGGCTCTCCATCGTGCGGATCTGGACGGGCGAGGTATGCGTGCGCAGCAGCAGGCGGTCCCGCGCCGGCCGATGCTCCTGACCAGCGACGACGAGGGTGTCCTGTGTATCGCGCGCCGGATGGTTGGGCGGGAAGTTGAGCGCCTCGAAGTTGTAGTAGTCGCTCTCTACCTCCGGCCCAATGCCGACGGAGTAGCCCATGCGCTGAAAGATGCCGACGATCTCATTCATGGTGCGGATCAGTGGATGCTCCGCGCCCAGCGCCGGCCGGATGCCCGGCAGTGTGACATCGAGGGGCACGGCGGATAGCTTCTGTGAAGCGTGCGCGGGACCCGCCGTGGCAAACTCTTCGCAGCGCGGCTCAATCTCCCGCTTGAGGGCGTTGAAGCGCTGGCCAACGTCCTTACGGGCCTCCGCTGGAGCACGCTTTACCAGCTCGCTGACCTGCTGCAGCAGCCCCTGCTTGCGCCCAACCCAGCGGACGCGCAGCGCCTCCGTCGCTGCAGGCGTGGCCGCCTGCGCGGCCTCGCGGTCGAACATGGCGCGAACTTCAGCGAAGAAGGCGGCCAGCGCTGCATCAGAAAACTCGGCGAGAGCGGGAAGGTTTGCAGTTTCCATTGCGAGTCAATCGTCTCCGGGACAAACAATACTTCAGAATACCTGCGCCGACGCCGTGCCACGACGGGCGGCGGCCCGCGTGATTGAATAGACACGGAGGATACGCCGCTTGCGCATTGCGATCATTATCCTGGCCCTGGCCGGAATCATCGTCTCATCCCTCGCCTGGCATGTGCATTATTCAACCGACACGCAGCCCTGCGACATTAACGCGCACTGGGACTGCGGCATCGTCAACCATAGCCGCTACTCCATGATCCAGGGCGTGCCGGTCGCAGCGATCGGCGTGGCGGGCTATCTGTTTCTGGCGCTGCTGGCCGGCTTCCGCCAGCGCCGCTGGACGCTGGTCTTCTCGCTGGTCGGCCTGCTGTTTGCGCTGTATCTGTCCCACATTGAAGCGTCGGTGCTCGAGGTCTGGTGCCTGTACTGCGTGATGTCGCAGACGGTGATTGCGCTGATTACGCTGCTGGCGACGGTCGATCTGATGGTGCATCGCAGCCGGATGCGGCGCGGCCTGCCGGTCTAACAACGCGAAAGGCGCGTCCCGCAGGACGCGCCTTCTATGATGCGTAACACGGCGACGCTTAGGCAGCCGAGCTGCGCTGATCGTGTTCCTTCTGCAGCGCAGACTTCACCTGCTCGGACAGCGCCGTAAATCCGGCGGCATCATGCACGGCGATATCGGCCAGCACCTTACGGTCAAGGTCAATGCCGGCCAGCTTCAGCCCATGAACGAACTGCGAGTAGCTCAGCCCGTTCAGCTTGGCAGCCGCACCAATGCGCACGATCCAGAGCGAACGGAACTGGCGCTTCTTCTCGCGGCGGCCACGGTAGGCAAACTTCAGGCCGCGCTCGACCGCCTCTTCCGCCGCCTGGTACAGCTTTGATTTTGTAAGGAAGTAGCCGCTGGCGCGCTTGAGAATCTTCTTGCGGTACTCTTTGCGTTTATTACCGCGTTTGACGCGTGGCATGGTGTTTCTCCTTTTTGCGTTTCGTTGGAGCGGCTGGAGGCAGGAGGCGCAGCCAGATACACCGCGCGGAATCGCCTCTTCACTCGCTTGTCATTCCTGAATCGCTACGCAGTCGAACTGCGCGGGGCCTCGAACGCTTGCGGACCCAGAGCTCTCAATGGCAAGAGCCGATCAGGCGTAAGGAATCATGCGGAGCACCTTCGGCAGATCGGCGTCAGACACCATGGCCGAGGCGCCCAGATGGCGCTTGGTCTTGGTCTCTTTCGACGTCAGAATGTGCCGCATGAAGGCCTGGCCGCGCTTGACCCGGCCGGTGCCGGTCTTTTTGAAGCGCTTGGCCGCGCCCTTGTGTGTTTTCAGTTTCGGCATTGTGGTTCCAATCGGAAGAAAAGACAGATTTACCGCTTTGACCAGTATACGGCATCGGGGGACGCCCCCAGAAAACAACGACAGAAGCAGATTCCCTTCGGGAATGAAAACAGAAAAGCAACGGCAGAAACATATTCACTGCGAATTGGAAGGGAGAAATCCGCCTAGTGCTGCGCGGCGGCGGTTGCGGGCTTGCGCGCGGTCTTCCCGTTGCTGGCCGCCGGATGCACCTTCTCCACCGGGCGCTTGCGGTCTTCATGGGCTACCAAAAGAGCCTCAAGCTGACGGATGAGCGACTGGCTGTTCATGGGCTTCACCAGCATTTCATCGGCACCCTCGATTCGCCAGGAGTCTTCGTCCATCGGGAAGGCGGTCAGCAGCGCCACGGCAGGCTGCGACGCCGCCTCCTTGGCAGCGCGGATCACCTCCCGGCCGGCCTCATCGCTTTCCATGCGCATATCCGTGATGACCATATGGAAGACCGAATTGCGCAGTTTTCCCTTGGCATCGCGGGCGGAGGAAGCCCCTTCCACTTCAAATCCGTGCATTTCGAGCAGCGCCTTCATCGTGAGCAGGATTGCGGGCTCATCATCCACGACCAAAATGCGTCGTTTCATGGCTTCTTCCCCCTGAGCAGTTAAAACCCTACTTTATGCCAACCGGACAAGGGCTGTCGACAGGCGTTTTGTGAATCGCGTTGCTACACTGGCGGGTGATACGCGCCCGGGTGGAATCGCTAGGCTGCCGCGCCAATCAGGCGGACGGGGACGCTCTGGCCGCCGGACTGGCGGCGCAGGGGTGCGAGCTGTCCGAGAGCGGGGCCGCCGACGTCGTAGTGCTGAACACGTGCTCCGTGACCGCCGAGGCGGAGCGCGAGGCGCGCGCCATCATCCGCCGGACGGTTCGCGACAATCCCTCCGCCCGGATTGTGGTGACCGGCTGCTATGCGCAGCGGGCGCCGGAGGAGCTGGCAGGGCTGCCCGGCGTGTCTGCCGTCGCCGGCAACAGCCACAAGGGAGCCGTCGTCGATCTTGCACTCGGACGGCTTCTGGACGGCCGCGGCGGATTCGTCGCGCTGGATGCGATCCGGCTGCCGTCGCTGGCGCCCATGCTGGTTTCTGACGACTTTGCCCACGCGGACATCGCCCTGCCCGGGCAAGCCGGGGAGAATGGCCGCTTCGCGCAGCGCACGCGGCCTTCGCTGAAGATCCAGGACGGCTGCGGCAACCGCTGCAGCTTCTGCATTATTCCCGCGACCCGGGGCGCCAGCCGCTCCCTGACGGCCGACCGCATTCTGGCGGACGCTGAGCGCTTTGTCACCGGAGGCGGCGCGGAGCTGGTGCTCTCCGGCATCAACCTGGGACGATGGGGCCGCGACCTGACCCCGCCGCAGCGGCTGGAAGACCTGATCGAGAAGATTCTGGCGGAGACGGCGCTGCCGCGGCTGCGCATCAGCTCGCTCGAGCCGATGGACTGGACCGAAGGCCTGATCGCGCAGTTTTCCCGCTGGGGTGCGGGCGAGCACCCTCGGCTGGCGCGGCATGCGCACATTCCGCTGCAGTCGGGGTCCGACGCCGTGCTGCGCCGGATGCACCGCCGCTACCGGCCGTGGCACTACGCGGCGCAGGTGGAGGCGTTGCGCGCGGCCAGCCCCCATGCGGCCATCGGAGCCGACGTGATGGTGGGTTTTCCCGGCGAGACGGACGCGGAGTTTCGGGAGACCTGCGACTTTATCGCCCGGCTGCCGCTGACATATCTCCACCTGTTCCCGTTTTCGGCACGGCCCGGAACGCCGGCCTGGCGGCTGCACGAACAATCGCCCGTCCATGGGTCAGCCGTCCGCGAGCGGATGGGCTTGTTACGCGACTTGATGCGGGAAAAAAGCCGGGCATTCCGCCAGCAGTTTATCGGCGCCTCCCTCAGCGCCATCTCGCTGCGGACCAGCAGCTCCACTGGGAGCGCGCTGTCCGACAACTTTCTTCCCTTGGAACTGGATGAGGCGCACCCGGCAAACCAGAAGGTCCTTGTCCGCGTCACCGCTCTCACGCCGGACGGGCTTACGGGTGTCATCCTCTAAGCGAGCGGGTGCCGTTTCCACAGAGACGGACAACACGCGCTGGCAGCGGCTCCATCGTACGAAGTGGGTGATGAGCACCGGAGATGGCCGCGTATGGCCCGATGGTATACTCACGAGGCGAGGCTCCGGCCCCGCGCACTTGGAGGCGGCACATCGATAAACGTTCGGCAAAACAGTTCATTCGGATTAACGACCGGATTCGCGCCCGCGAAGTCCTGTTAATTGGCGACGCCGGCGAGCAGATTGGCGTAATGACCCCGTTTGAGGCATTGAAGATTGCCC
>JAJXUS010000040.1 GCA_021782675.1 Acidobacteriota bacterium | reverse complement strand
CCTGGCTGCTCCATGTGCCTGGGCATGAACCCGGATACGCTCAACCCGGGCGAGCGCTGCGCCTCCACCAGCAATAGAAATTTTGAAGGCCGTCAGGGCCGCGGCGGCCGCACCCATCTTGTGAGCCCGGCAATGGCCGCCGCTGCAGCCATTCGTGGCAAATTTACCGATGTGCGCAGCTGGAAGTTCCACAACTAGGCACGCGCCGCTCAACCGTATCAGGAGAGTTTCAAAGCGCTATGCAGCCCTTTCGCACACTGACGTCACTGGCCGTCCCACTGGACGCGGTCAACGTGGACACGGACCAGATCATCCCCAAGCAGTTTTTGAAGCGTATTGAGCGCACCGGATATGGCGAGTTTCTGTTCTTCGACTGGCGCATGAATCCCGATCGCACACCGAATCCGGATTTTGTTCTGAACAAGCCGCAGTATCGCGGCGCACATATCCTGATTGCAGGGCGAAACTTCGGATGCGGATCGTCCCGCGAGCACGCCGCGTGGGCGCTTACGGACTATGGCTTTCGCTGCGTGATTGCTCCCGCATTTGCCGATATTTTCTACTCAAACGCTGGCAAGAATGGCGTGCTGCTCATCACGCTGCCCGACGCGAAGGTGGCGGAACTGCTGCAGCGGGCCACGCAGCCGGACTACAAGCTGACCGTCTCGCTCGAGTCGCAAACAGTTGCGGACGCACAGGGATTTCAGGAGCGCTTCACCATCGACGAGTTCCGCCGCATGTGTCTGCTGGAAGGGCTGGACGATATTGGCCTGGCGATGCGGCACACCGCAGCGCTGGATCGGTTTGAGCAGCGGCACGACGCGGAGTTCTGGACCATGCCCAGAAGCAAGGAGCAGCGCGCATGAGCGGCAGCAACGGCGCCAAGCAAAACAGCGTTCCGCTGACAGAGGGCCCCAGCCGCGCGGCCGCACGCGCCATGCTGCACAGCATTGGGTTCACGCGCGAGGATCTCGCCAAACCAATCATCGGAGTCGCCAACACCTGGTCGGAGATTGGTCCGTGCAACTTTCATCTGCGGCTGCTGGCCGATGCCGTGAAGCAGGGGATACGGGATACCGGCGGCACGCCCATGGAATTCAACACCATCACCATCTCCGACGGCATCACGATGGGCACGGAAGGAATGCGAGCTTCGCTCGTCAGCCGCGAGGTCATCGCCGACTCCATCGAGCTGGTAGCCCGCGGCAATCTGTTCGACGGACTGGTTGTCATCGCAGGCTGCGACAAAAATATGCCAGCTGCGGTGATGGCTCTGGCGCGGCTCGATATTCCCTCGCTGATGCTCTATGGCGGCTCGATTGCGCCCGGCCACTTCCGCGGCAAAAACGTGACCGTGCAGGACGTGTTTGAAGGGATTGGCGCCCACGCGCGCGGCACGCTGGACGATGCAGGGTTGGCGGAGCTGGAAGCCAGCGCGTGTCCCGGCGCTGGTGCCTGTGGCGGCCAGTTCACAGCCAACACTATGGCAATGGCCTGCGAATTTCTCGGCATCTCTCCGATGGGGCTCTCGGGAGTTCCCGCTCTTTCTGCGGAAAAAAATCGCTCGGCCCGAGAGGCCGGCCGCATTGTGATGCAACTGGCGCACAGTGGCCTGCGGCCCAGCAAAATCATCACCCGCGCATCGCTTGAAAATGCTATTGCCAGCGTGGCCGCTTCCGGCGGCTCCACGAATGCCGTACTGCATCTGCTCGCGATTGCGCATGAGGCGGGCCTTCCCCTCTCGATTGATGACTTCGACCAAATCAGTGAGCGCACGCCGCTGCTGTGCGATTTGAAGCCTGGCGGCCGTTACGTGGCCACAGACTATCAGGAGGCTGGCGGAAGCCGTCTTCTGGCGCAGCGTCTGCTGCAGGCGGGGCTGCTGGATGGGGCCACACGCAACGTCTCCGGCCGCACGCTGGCGGAAGAAGCGGCGCTGGCGGAAGAAAAGCCTGGCCAGAAGGTGATTTATCCGCTGAAGACGCCCATCAAAGCGACGGGCGGTCTCGTCATCCTGAAAGGCAACATTGCGCCGGAGGGTTGCGTGGTCAAGATCGCCGGGCATGAGCATTTGCAACATCGCGGACCCGCACGCGTCTTCGACAGCGAAGAAGCTGCGTTTGCCGCCGTACAGGCGGGAAATCTCAAGCCGAACGATGTTGTGGTGATCCGCTACGAAGGGCCGCGCGGCGGGCCCGGCATGCGCGAAATGCTGGCCGTGACTGCGGCCATCGCGGGCACGGAGCTTGGCAATAGCGTTGCGCTGTTGACCGATGGCCGGTTCTCCGGCGCTACGCGTGGACTGATGGCCGGGCATGTCGCGCCGGAAGCCGCGCTCGGTGGTCCGATTGCTGCGATTCGCGAAGGCGACACGATCGTCTTCGACGTTGCGAAGCGGGAGCTGCGTGTCGAGCTCAGCGATGCAGAGCTGGCCGAACGCATGAAGTCGTGGAAAGAGCCGCCGTCGCGTTACGCGCGCGGCATCTTCCGCAAATATTCCAACACCGTCACCTCCGCCGCCCGCGGCGCTGTGACCAACCTGTGAGTCTGCAATGACCAACGAAAGCGAACTGTACGCGCACCCGACGCGCCTGACTGGCGCCGAAGCGCTCTGGGCTACGCTGGCCGGCGAAGGCGTGCGGGATGTGTTCGGCTATCCCGGCGGCGCTATTCTGCCCGCGTATGATGCGCTGCGAAAGTTTCCGATCCGCCACATCCTGGTGCGGCATGAGCAGGGCGCCACGCATATGGCGGACGGCTATGCCCGCGCCTCGGGGCGTGTCGGGGTGGCGGTCGCCACCTCCGGACCCGGGGCGACCAACCTGGTCACCGGCATCGCAAACGCGATGCTGGACTCCGTTCCCATCGTCTGCGTCACCGGACAGGTCTCGAGCAAAGTGCTGGGAACGGATGCGTTTCAGGAGCTCGACATTACGGGCATCACGATGCCCATCACCAAGCACAACTATCTGGTAAGCCGGGCCGAAGATGTCGCGCCCGCGCTGCGCGATGCCTTCCGTGTGGCGCAGTCCGGCCGCCCCGGACCAGTGCTGGTGGACATTACCAAGGATGCGCAGCAGGGATCGGCAATCTTCGACTTTGCCGCCGCTGCGCCCGCCCCCGCACGGCGCCATGCATCCCGCTTCAACGGCCCTGGTTCTCTCGCGGAGGCGGTGGAGCTGTTGCGCCGCGCGGAGCGGCCGGTGATCCTCGCCGGCCAAGGCATTCTGCACTCGGGAGCAATTGAGCAGGTGCGCACGCTGGCGGAGCGGCTGCAGATTCCCGTTGCGTCCACCTTGCTGGGTCTGACCGCCTTCCCTGCCTCGCATCCGCTCAGCCTGGGCATGATGGGCATGCACGGGGAGAGCTGGGTGAATCACGCCATTCAGCAGGCGGACTTACTGATTGCCTGCGGCATGCGCTTTGACGACCGTGTAACGGGGACGCTCGCCACCTACGCGCCCAACGCGAAAAAAATCCACATCGAGATTGATCCTTCTGAGATCAACAAGAACGTCCGCGTAGATGTGGCGCTGATCGGCGACCTGAAGCAGGTGCTGGAAGCCATGCTGCCCCAGATCACGCGCCGGGACGGTTCGGCATGGCTGCATGCCATCCGCATCATGCGCGGCAGTGCCGCCGTGCGGGACATTCAGCAACTGCCGGACAATGGCCACTTGTATGCGGCACACGTCATGAACGATCTTTGGCGCGAGACGCGCGGCGAGGCAATCGTTGTCACCGATGTGGGCCAGCACCAGATGTGGGAGGCGCAGTACTACAAGCACGACCGGCCGCGCTCGCTCATCACGTCCGGCGGACTTGGCACCATGGGGTTTGCGCTGCCGGCGGCCATTGGCGCAAAGATCGCCTGCCCGGAAAAGGAAGTCTGGGTCATCGCCGGGGATGGCGGGTTTCAGATGACCAGCCCCGAGCTTGCTACCATCGCGCAGGAAGATCTCGACATCAACATCGCCGTCATCAATAACGGCTATCTCGGCATGGTGCGGCAATGGCAGGAATTCTTCTACGAGAAGAACTACCAGTCCACGCCGCTGCGCAGTCCTGACTTTGTAAAGCTTGCCGATGCGCATGAGATCCCGGGCGCCCGTGTCACGCGCCGGACTGAGGTGCTGGATGCCGTGCGCGCCGCCCGCAGCCGACGCGGCGCCTTCCTGATCGACTTCCGCGTGCAGCAGGAGGACTCGGTGTACCCGATGATTCCCACGGGTGCCGCACTGCATGAGATGATCCGCCGGCCGGCGGAGAACCCGCTGTTGGAATCGGCGGAGGACGCATGACGGTGCTGCACACATTTGTGATTCTGGTGGATGACCGGCCTGGCGTGCTATCGCGTGTCGCGTCGCTGTTCCGGCGGCTTAACACCAACATCACATCGCTGACTGTAGGCCGGAGCGAGACGGCGGGCATCTCCCGCATGACCATCGTCGCCGCGGCGCCTGAGGATCGCGCGCACCGCATCCTGGCCTCACTTTACAAGCTGGAAGAGGTGCGTGAGGTCGATGACGTGGGCCGGCACTCGGCCGTGGTGCGAGAGCTGGCGCTGCTGAAAGTTGCCGCCGGGGTTGCGACCCGTTCTGACCTGTTTCAGCTGGCGGAGGTTTTTCGGGCGCGCGTGGTGGACCTGGCCCCGGACTCCATGATGCTGGAGCTGACCGGAAGCGCGAGCAAGATCGAAGGGCTGGTCCAGATTCTGGAAGAGAGCAAGTATCAGATTCTGGAAATGGCGCGTACCGGGCGCATGGCGATGCGCCGCGGACACCACACCAGCCGCGTGCTGGATGCTCTGAGTGACGCAACCTCTGAGCCGGGAATTGCTGCCGTGGCTGCGCCGGGGCAGGATTTTCTTGAAGAAGCGATCGAATAATGTCAGCAACACAATACGGAGAGAAGCATGGCGAAGACGTATCACGATGAAGATGCAAACCTGGAGCTGATCCGCGGTAAGAAGGTGGCAATCCTGGGTTATGGCTCCCAGGGCCACGCCCACGCTCTTAACCTGAAAGATTCGGGCGTGGACGTGCGGATCGGTCTGCCCGCAGACAGTAAATCGAAGGCACGCGCGGAGCGGGCCGGGCTGACGGTCATGACGACCGGCGAAGCGGCGAAGTGGGCGGACGTGATCATGCTGCTTGCCCCCGACCAGACGCAGGCGAAGATTTATGCGGAATCGATTGCACCGAACCTCGCCGCCGGCAAAACCTTGTTGTTCGCGCATGGCTTCAACATCCGCTATGGCACCATCCAGCCGCCAAGCAATATCGACGTTTCGATGATCGCCCCGAAGGCGCCAGGCCATCGCGTGCGTGAGGTTTTTGAAGAAGGCGGCGGAACTCCGGGACTGGTTGCGGTGCATCAGGATGCGAGCGGCAAAGCCCTGGACCTGGCGCTTTCTTATGCAAAGGCGATTGGCTGCACGCGTGCGGGCGTCCTGCAGACAACGTTCACTGAGGAGACTGAGACCGATCTCTTCGGTGAGCAGGCGGTGCTCTGTGGCGGCACAACCGCTCTGGTAAAGGCCGGATTTGAGACGCTGGTGGAGGCCGGATATCAGCCAGAGATTGCGTACTTTGAATGTCTGCATGAACTGAAGCTGATTGTCGACCTGATGTATCGCGGTGGTCTGGCGTACATGCGCCACTCCATCTCCGATACGGCAGAGTATGGCGACTACATCGCCGGTCCGCGGATCGTAACGGAGGAAACCCGCAAGGCAATGCGCAAGCTGCTGGCGGAGATTCAGGATGGCACCTTCGCCAAGCACTGGCTGGAGGAAAACTCGACCGGCAGAAAGTGGTTTGAGCAGCAGCGCCGTGCAGAGGCGCAGCACAGCCTGGAGAAGACCGGGGAGCCCCTGCGCGCGGCAATGGCTTTCCTGGATCCTGTGACGGTCAGGAACGGGGTGGTCGAGCCGGCCGTGACAGAGTCTCCGTCGCCAGTCGGAGCATAAGTCAAGACTCAGTTGTTGATACGGCAGCGGCGTGGAATTCCGGGACAAAACCGGAGCTCTACGCCGCTGTAACATTAAGGGACTACTCTGGGGGAGCTCGCATGAACCCAACACCATCCATGGCGGAATCCACCGACGAGCTTCCGCGCGGCTCCGTTCGGCTGTCCTCGGATCCTGAACGGATCATCGCTGCGTTGCGTGCCGTCCGTCCGCTGGAGGGGATGGCGGACGAGGATTTCCGCTGGCTGGCGGAGAACTCCATCGAGATTCGGGCACCCCGCGGAACCCGCCTGTTCGACGATGGCGACAAAGTGTCCCGCATGATCATCCTGCTCGAGGGCGATGTCCAGGTCCGCCGCCGCAAGGGCGGCCAGGGGAGCCTGTTTATCGCCCGCTCCGGCGCGCTCACGGGACTGCTGCCGTTTTCGCGGATGAAGACCGCGGGCGGGACAGGAACGGTCAGCGAAGACCTGTGGGCGCTGCTGATCGATAAATCGCAGTTCCCTGCGATGCTCGCCGCCATCCCTGCGATGGCGCAGCGATGTGTGCATGTGTTGATTGACCGCGTCCGCGAGATGACCCGGCTGGAGCAACAGGCGGAGAAGCTGAGCGCACTGGGCAAGCTGGCCGCCAATCTGGCGCACGAACTGAATAACCCTGCCAGCGCCGCGCGTCGCGCAGCCAGCAACCTGATGCAGGACCTGCGTGCTTATGGCAGCGCCAGCTATGAGGCGGGCAAACTCTGCCTCTCTATCGAACAGCAGGAACAGTACCGCACCTGGGTCGCAGCCTTGCAGGCCAGCCTTGACGCACGAAAGCCTGCTATGGGTCCGCTGCACATGCAGGCCCTGGAAGAGCGGATGCTCCGATGGCTGGAGCAGCGCGGCGTGGCCAATGCCTGGGAGATTGCGCCGGTCTATGCCGAGGCCGGCATTGAGATTGACCAGTTGGCCGCGCTGGATGCGTTTTTAAGCCGTGAAGCGGCGAACCTGACGCTGGTGCACTTTGCCGCGACCCTGCGCGCCGAACGCATGACCGCAACCATGCTTGAATCGACGGCCCGCATCTTCGATCTGATCCGGGCGATTCAGGAATACTCCCACATGGATCAGGCTCCGCTTCAGGACATCGATCTGGCGCAGTCGCTCGAGAGTACGCTGGCGATGCTGCACTACCGGCTGCATAATGTCGAAGTGGTGCGGGAATACGAGGCAGAGCTGCCCTGTATTGCGGCCAATGGCAGTGAGCTGAATCAGGTCTGGATGGCTCTGATGGAAAACGCGCTGGACGCCATGAAAGACCAGGGGACGTTACGGCTGTGCACCGGGCACGCTGGCGATATGATTCACGTCGATATCCGCGACGACGGCCCCGGGATTCCTGCCGACATCCGGAGCCGGATCTTCGAGCCGTTCTTTACGACCAAGCCCGCCGGAACCGGACAGGGCCTGGGGCTCGATACGGTGCAGCGCATTCTGACCCGATACAACGGAACGATCAGTCTGGAATCTGAGCCTGGAAACACGTGCTTTCGCGTGCGCTTGCCGCTCGAGCAGCCGGGCGCGTACTGATCCGGCGTGGGATTGGCACTCGTGGTTACTTTTCGATCTCTACGCCGCGCCAGAAGGCCACATAATTTTTGATGGAGCGCGCCGCCGGTTTTGGGTCGGGATAATACCAGGCAGCGTCGGAGTTTTCCTGACCATCCACCAGAATGGTGTAATACCGTGCCTGACCCTTCCAGGGACACGCGGAGATGGTTGAGCTTGCCCGGAAATACTCACGGTCAATCGAGTCGTGGGGAAAGTAGATATTTCCTTCGACAGTCTGCGTCTTGTCGCTCTCTGCCAGTACTTTACCGTTCCAAACTGCTTTCGCCATACTTTCGCTCCAAACGCTCTAAGAACAACAATACCTCATTCCATAATTCTTATGCCAGTCCGCATACAACGGGAAAGGGCGCGCCCTGTTGGACGCACGCGTTCGAAGGAAATGCCTTGAGCCGCTGCGATCAGCCTCTGCGGGCCAACGAGTGCGAAGCAGGGATCAACCAGGTTGGAGAATATCGATTTTATTTTTGATGGGATGGCGCAATGTTGTTCCTGAAGCGGGCGGCCATGCGGTCATGGATTGCCTGCGCGGCTGGAAACTGACGGGTAAGCTCGGCAGTCTTTGCCATAAAGGGCCGGTGCATACGAGCCGTGAATGCCTCCCCAAAGCGGCTGAACTTCGCCAGGATGGCGATGCCCTCACCATTGCTGTCCAGGAAGAGATCTGCGTTCACGGCGCCTCGCAGAACCATCGCTGCGGCCATCTCCCAATAGCTGGTCGCCTGCCGGAAGAAAGCGTTCTCCTCAGAGCCGGAGGTCTGCGCGACAGCAAAAAACTCCTCAGCATTTGCCGGCTGAAACGTGAAGAGCAACCAGTGCCGCGCCTTGCGCAGGCGCTCCTCCTGCCGCAGTTCGTACAGCTTCAGAATCACCATGGCATCGTCGGCCGTGGGCTGGAGCATTTCCATGCAAATTCCTCCCAAAGGTTCAGATTCCCGGTTTCGCGACTGCTAGACCGCCGCTGCCGCCGGCGTGCGCCGCTCGTCCTTTGCCGGAGCTTCCTGGGCATCGCCGATGCGTTCTTCAAAGGAGCACGGCTTCGCCGGTGGCAAAGCTTTTGCGGGTGCCGCTGATTTGCCCCGCCCTTTCTTCGGCTTCTCGTCCTGCGACTGCCCTTCGTTGTTTGGACAGATCAGGTACACGCCAGACTTCAACGTCTTTTCCAGCAGGTACGGGCTGCCGCAATCCGGGCACTTCTGCGGAACGGGCTTCAGGTTTGAGGTGAAGTCGCACTTGGGATAATTCGTGCAACCGTAGAAGAGATTGCCGCGGCGTGCCTTGCGCTCGGCCAGGTCGCCCTCGCCGCACTTGGGGCACTTTACGCCGGTCAGGTTCTGCTTAATGTATTTGCACTTCGGGTAGCCGCTGCAGGAGACGAACTCGCCATACTGGCCATTGCGCCGCACCAGTTGCATGCCGCACTTCGGGCAGTTCTCATCGAGCGGCACCGGCGGCTTCTGCTGCTGCTTGGACGTGAGCTTGCGAATCGTCTTGCAGGGCGGATCTTCGCTGTAGCCGGGGCACGCCATAAACTGCCCAAACGGTCCGTTGCGCAGAACCATCACCCGGCCGCAATTTTCGCAGAACTCCTCTTCGGCTTCCGCACCCTGAACCTCCGCATTGTTCAGGTTCGGCTTGGCTTCGAAATTCTCGCGCGTGTAGTTACAGCTCACCTGCTCGACGATCAGCTTGCGCTCAGGCCCGGCAACCTGGTTGAGCGCTGCCTCCATCTCTTTCCGGTTGGCGGCGGCCATCGCGGGCGTATCCGGATCAGCCCCTCCGGTCGCTTTGACGGTCACCGGGTAGGAGAGCTTTTCTTCGACGCGATGGATCGCCTTCTTCGGATCTTTCTCCCAGGAGTTGCTGGCGATGCTGACCGGCTTTTTCTTGTCGTACGCCGTACAGGCAAAGAACGAACCGAACTTGCCCCACTTCAGCACAAGCGGTGAGCCGCACTGCGGACAGGTCTCCTGCGTGGGCTCTTCCATGCGCTTGATATCTTCCATGTGCTTGTCCGCATAAGCGAGCTCCTTCTGGAAGTAGCCATAAAAGCCCTTTAGCAGGTCCGTCCACTTTTCGTCACCCTCTTCCACGGCATCCAGCTCAACTTCCAGCTTGGCCGTGTAGTCCGGATTGAAAATGTACGGAAAATTCTTCACCAGCAGATCATTCACCACCATGCCAATCTCAGTCGGGTAGAAGCGGCCCGAGCCTTTGGGCGGCACCTTCGCCACGTACTCCCGCTCCTGAATGGTGCTGATGATGGAGGCGTAGGTCGATGGCCGGCCGATACCGCGCTC
>JAJXUS010000039.1 GCA_021782675.1 Acidobacteriota bacterium | reverse complement strand
CCTTCGAGGCGCGGCGCCAGGCCCACAAACGCAACGCCCACATCTGCCTGCCTGTCCCCCTGCATCCACTGCTCCCGCAGTGCATCGGCCGGTGCCTGCCACTCCAGCGTGATGCCAGCACCGAAAAGCGGTGCCGCAAAACTGTACTCAATCCGGATGGCGTGCGGATGCGTGTTGTCCAGCGTCATCTCCGCCTGCGGGCCGCCACGCTTTCCAGGGCTTCGAGGAACCTCTTTCCCGTCCAGCCATAGCCGCGCGGTTGCCTTGCCGCCGCAATCGCCGCATCCTGTGCGCAGCCGCAGAGAATACTTTCCTGCCGCGGGCGGCACAACATAGCCTGACCAGCGGACGCTGAAGCCGGTGCGGGGCAGTGGCGCCACGGGACTCGCCGCGTCCCAGTCAAACTGCACCTGCGGGTCGATGCGGGTCACCGCGGGCCTGCCGGCAAACTGCGGATTGGCAAAATATTCCGCGGTCAGCCCTTGCCGTCCGTTGTGCGCTGCCGTGCGCAATGCGCTGCGCGGCAGCACGATTGGCAGATCGTCAACGTAGTTCGACCCCTGCGCATACAAAACCTTCGTCCGCCCGCGCAACGCCTGCTGCAGCCCGTCCAGCGGCAGCGAAGGGTGCGACGGAATGGCGTGATAATTACCTTCGATCCCGGGCAGCGATGCAGCGTTCGGCCCGATCACAGCAAGCGTTTTCAAGTGCGGATTGAGCGGCAGTACGCCATCGTTCTTCAACAGCACAATCGACTCCTGCGCCGCACGCAGCGAGAGCGCGCGATGCTCGGGTGAATCCACGGTCGAGTAGGGCGTGCTGTCATAGTGAACGCTGCGAGGAGGATCAAACATACCCAGCCGCATGCGCGACACAAACAGCGCTCGCACCGCCGCATCAATCTGCGCTTCCGAGATCAGGCCTTTGCGGACCGCCTCCGTCAGCGCGCTGTACGCGTCGCCGCAATCCAGCTCTGTCCCCGCCTTCACAGCGGTTGCGCTGGCCTGCGCCGCGTCCGGCGAGAAGCCATGCGCGCCCTGCCGGTAAAAATCGCTGATTGCGCCGCAGTCGGAGGTGACGAATCCGTTGAAGCCCCACGACTGCCGCAGGTACCGCTGCAGCAGCAGCGTGTTGGCGCACGCCGGCGTCCCGTTCACCGCGTTGTAGCTGCACATCAACGAGGCCGCTTTGCCCTGCACAATTGCAGCGCGGAACGCGGGCGTGTAGGTGTCTTCCAGATCATGCGCCGAGACCTGTGCATTGAATTGGTGACGCAGCGGCTCGGGTCCGCTGTACGCGTCGAAATGCTTCGGCGTCGCAATCGTCCGCAGATACTTCGGGTCATTCCCCTGCAGGCCGCGGATAAACGCCACCGCCATGGTGCCGGTCAAATATGGATCTTCGCCGTAGGTCTCGAGCCCCCGGCCCCAGCGCGGATCGCGCACAATATTGATGTTCGGCGACCAGATCCCAAGCCCGAAATAAATGCTGTGCAGTCCGTGCTTCGTCGCGTCGTTATACTTTGCGCGCGCCTCTGTGGAGATCACATCGCCCACCTGCTGCTGCAGCGCCGGATCCCATGTGGCCGCCAGGCCGATCGCCTGCGGAAACAGCGTCGCGTAGCCAGAGCGCGCGATGCCGTGCAGCCCCTCGCTCCAATAGTTGTATGCGGGCACACCCAGCCGTGGAATGGCGGGCGCAGCGTTCATCATCTGCGCCACCTTTTCCGGTAGCGTCATCGCATGCACCAGCGCATCCACGCGCTGCGTGGTTGGCAGCGACGGATTAAGCCACGGGTGCTGCGGTTGCTGCGCCGTCTGCGTGCTAACGGCGGTCGGCGCGCCGTTGGCGCTTGCAGGCGTTATCTGTGCCCGCAGGACTCCCGGAAAAACCAGGCTAAGAACCGCCGCCTGCAGCATCATCCATCGAGGAGCTCGCATGATCTACTCGCCGTGCTGGTTGTGGAAGTACATCTCCCACCTCAGATAATTTGCCGCCGCTTCATGCACCGCGCGCGCCGTGTGGGAGAAGTTGGCCGCCACATGGTGCTCCAGCCCTTCGCGGCAGATGTGGTGCAGCAGTCGCTGCAGGTGCGGAATCTCCACCACGCCCGCACCGCCAAAGGTCTCCAGCGGGTCATCCGTAAACGTACCCTCGCCAACGTACCCGCGGATGCGGCCCGTGCGATCGTCCGTCGAGAAGCGCGCGAAGCTCATCGTCCCCGACTTGACGCGACCCACGCAGGTGCCAAACGTATTCTCCTTGCCGACCGTACCCGCGATGATCTCCTGAAAGTCCATCCGCACGTCTTTGAAAAAATGCTTCGGCAGGTTGGAGCAGTGGAAGCACACCGCCTTGTTTGGGTCGTCGCCATAATTGTTGTTCCAGTCCAGCAGCGCGCTCGGCGTCTGGGACGCCAGCGCCAGCGCGTGCATGCTCAGCGTGCCCATCACATCCACCTCGCAGGCGGAGGGAATCAGGTTTTCGCTCATCATGCTCATAATGGTGCACGGCACCACGCCAAAATATTCTTCGAGCGAGGTCCAGCACTGGATCGCGCTGATCGTTGTATTCGTCTCCTGCATCCACTGCTCAATCACCCAGCCCAGCTTCGCCATCTTGAGTAATGCCTGCGCGGGCACGCCCGAGGTGGTCACGTACTTCTTCATCGCGTCCAGTTTGTGCGTAACGCCCTTGTCCTCGTCGGACAGCCGTTCAATGCGGCCCAGAATCTCTGAGAGGTCAATCGGAATGACCGAGACGCCGTTGGCCTCAAGCAGCTTCTCGCTGTAGCGAACTGTGTTGAACGCCGCCGGCCGCGCGCCAATCGACCCCACGCGAAGCGGCTTCATGCCCCGCACCACGCGGCACACCGCCGTAAACCACGCCAGATCCTCGGCAAACTCCGGCGAGCCCGGCGCCACCGTGTGGGTCCCGGTCAGCGAATAGGGAATGCCGTACTGGCGCAGATTGTTGCAGGCCGACATCTTGCCGCAGAAGCTGTCGCGGCGGAAAGCAATCGTCATCTTTGCGGTCCGGTCCGGCGTGGCCTGCACCAGCACCGGCACCTGCAAGCCGGAGTAGCGCAGTGCATCGGCGATCGCCCGCTCATCGCCAAAGTTCGGCAGCGTCACGATCACGCCGTCGATGGCGTCGCGATGCTGGCGGAAAAGCTCGGCACAGCGCTGCGCCTCCTGGTGGGTCTCCACCGCGCCGTACTTCGACTCCTCCGGCGTCAGCGCAATCACCTGAATGCCGTCCGCCTGCAGCACGCGGAGCATCTCCTCGCGCCCTTCTTTGGCCAGATGATCCGGAAAAAATCCGCGGTTTCCCACGATCAGGCCCAACGTCATTTGCCGCTTTTTCATACACTCCCAACCAGATTCAGGAATCTTCGTGCTTGGGAAAAACTCTAGGCCGCGTGCCGGGCAACGTCAATGCGCGGGCGGTTCGCAGGCAGCAAAATGAGCTGGCGACCAGGAGACTGGTATGCCCAGTCTCCGCCGCCAGCCCTCGTTATATTTCGCGCAGTGCGGCCGATGTTGTTGCCGCGCGGCTAGCTCGCCTGCTTGAGCCCTGCAAGCACTGCAGCAATTTTGTCGAGAATCTGGTTCCAGCCCTCCACCTGGCCGCTTTCCTTTGCGCTCTCCATGGGCTCATTGCCGATGAAGGTCAGCCTGGTCTGGCCGTTGCCCAGGTCTTCAAAGAGGGTTACGTCATACGCGCCTTCGATCGCCTCGTGTTCGATACCCAGTTCCGCGGCCTCAACCTTGCTTCCCTTCGAGTCCGCGAAGTACATGGAAGAAACAATCTTCTCGTACGGGATAATCTCGTGGTATTCGCCTGCATTCCAGAACTCCTGCCCATCGGGAGACTTCATGCAGCAGAGAAATTTCCCTCCTACACGAAAATCCATCTGACAGACCGGCGCCGTAAAGCCCTTCGGGCCCCACCACTGCATCACGTACCTTGGGTCCGTCCACGCCTTCCAGACCAGTTCGCGTGGGGCATCAAACACTCGTGTAATCGTCATCCTCTCAACTTCACTGCTTGTGTTTTTTGTCATCTTTCTTCTCCTCTTTCTTCATTTGCTGGACCACCACATCCAGCTTGTCCAGACTCTCTTCCCAGAACTGGCGATAGCTCATCGCCCACTCGCCGACCCGCTGGATGGCCTCTGGCCGAAGCGTGCATACACTCTCCCGTCCACGCTTCGTTTTGACTACGATCCGCGCCCGCACCAGGAAGGCGATATGTTTTGAAATCATCTGCTGCGACAGGGCAAACGGTTCGGTCAGTTCATGCACCGGAGCCGGTCCGCGCGCGAGCCGTTCGATCATCGTCCGCCGGGTGGGATCCGATAAAGCCGCAAAGGTGAGGTCCAGTCCTTCCACAACCCTAGGGTTGTGGAATAGACGACTTTTGTCAAGCAGAAATTTTGCACGTCGCGATTCTAGGCTGCGGTCGCGCTTTCGGAGAGTCGCGCGCTCTCTGGCTGGCGGCCTGCGCGTCGAAACGTCCGCGACCTGTCCGCCATTCCACCTGGCGGTCGCTTGCCCGGCTGCGCGGACGGAGGCGCAGCGCATAGAATTTTGCCTATGCACTCTGCCCGCAGTCTGCTGCGCATTTCTGTCCTCGACTCGCACACGGCGGGCGAACCCACGCGTCTGGTCATGGACGGCACGCCCGATCTTGGCGGCGGCCCCGTCGCCCATCAGCTCTCTGTGCTGCGCGACCAGCACGATGTCTTCCGCCGCCGGGTGCTGCTGGAGCCGCGCGGTTCGGACATTCTCGTCGGCGCGCTGCTCTGTCCGCCGCAGGCGCCGGGCTGCACCGCGGGTGTCATCTTCTTCAACAACGCCGGCTATCTGGGCATGTGCGGCCACGGCACCATCGGCGTAATGGTCTCCCTGGCGCATGCGGGAAGGATTGCGCCCGGCGTGCATCGACTGGAGACACCCGTGGGCAATGTCACGGCTACGCTACACGACGCCCATCGCGTGACTGTCCGGAACATTCCCAGCTATCGCAGCCATACCGATGTGCGCGTGGATGTGCCCGGCTACGGCCTCGTTACCGGCGACGTGGCCTGGGGGGGCAACTGGTTTTTTCTCGCGCGCGAGGTTGAGCGCCCGCTCACGCTGGCCAACTGCGAACCGCTCACCGCGTACACCCGCGCCATCCGCCACGCTCTGCGCGATGCCGGCATCACTGGCGACAATGGCGGAGAAATCGATCACATCGAGCTATATGGCAAGCCAGACACTGCGTCCGCCGACAGCCGTAACTTCGTCCTCTGCCCGGGCGATGCGTATGACCGCTCACCTTGCGGCACGGGCACCAGCGCGCGCCTGGCCTGCCTGTACGCCGAGGGCAAATTGCAGTCGGGCCGGATTTGGCGGCAGCAGGGAGTGCTCGGCACCATGTTCGAAGGATCGATTGAGCTGGAAGGGAATAGCATTGTGCCCAGCATCACCGGCGCTGCCTATGTGACCGGCGAGACCACGCTGTTCTTCGATCCGGACGATCCGCTGCGCGACGGAATCTCCGCCTGATGGCGGCGCGCGACGCAATCGTCATTGGCGCTGGCATCGTGGGCGCTGCCTGTGCGGCGGAGCTGGCGCACGCCGGCCTACGCGTCACGCTGCTGGAGCAGGCGCAGCCCGGCACCGATGCAACGGCCGCGGGCATGGGCCACATCGTCGTCATGGATGACTCGCCCGCGCAGCTTGCACTCACGCATCTTTCCCGCCAGTTGTGGGATAACCTCGCACCCTCGCTACCCGATACCGTTGAGTTCGACCGCTGCGGCACCCTTTGGATTGCACAGGATGAAGAAGAGATGGCGGAGGTGCACCGGAAGCACGCGACCTATGGAGCAGCCGGTGTGGAGACGGAGATCCTCGATGCTGCCGGGTTGCATGCGGCCGAGCCAAATCTCGCCGCGGGACTTGCCGGGGGCCTGCTGGTGCCCGGCGACGCAGTCCTGTATCCACCGGTGGCTGCGCGCTTTCTGGTGGAACGTGCCGTTGCCAGCAGCGCAAAGTTTCTTGCGGACACGCCGGTTGCATCTGCGCAGAACCATACCGTCACCCTGCGCGATGGCTCCAGTCTGCATGCAGATGTCATCGTGAACGCTGCGGGCGCCTCTGCCGGCCAGTTGACGCCGGGCCTGCCCATTCGCAAACGCAAAGGTCACCTCGTCATCACCGATCGCTATCCTGGCTTCTGCCGCCATCAGCTCATTGAGCTGGGCTATCTGAAGAGCGCACACTCGGTCAGCGCCGACTCGGTCGCCTTTAATCTGCAGCCGCGCCGCACCGGGCAGATGCTGCTTGGATCGTCGCGTCAGTACACGGATGAGTCTTCCGCCGTGGATGGCCGGATCGTGCAGGCCATGATCGAGCGGGCCGAGCACTATGCGCCGGGCATCGGTGCGCTCTCCGCGTTGCGTATCTGGACGGGGTTCCGTGCCGCAACGCCGGACAAGCTGCCGCTGATTGGGCCCTCCCTCGCTGATGCCAGCGTATGGCTCGCCACCGGTCATGAAGGGCTGGGCATTACGACCTCGCTTGCGACCGCGCGTCTGCTGGCGGATCAGCTTCTCGGGCGGCCCTCACCCATCGCTGCTGAGCCGTATCTGCCCGCGCGGTTTGAAAACGCTCAGAAAACAGGCGCGCATGACTGATACCGTGCGTCTCACCGTTAACGGCCGCGCGCTTACGGTGCCCGCAGGGGCAACCGTTGCGGTGGCGCTGGCCATTGCCGGGGCTGCCTGCCGCACGTCAGTCAGCGGCGAGCCGCGCGCTGCATTTTGCGCCATGGGCATCTGCTTTGAGTGTCGCGCCATCGTTGACGGCGGGCCGCATCAGCGCACCTGTCAGATTGTCTGCCGCGACGGCATGGAGGTGCGGACAGAATGACCCGCAGCTTCGACATCGTAGTCGTCGGTGCAGGCCCCGCGGGCATTGCAGCCGCCTGCGCTGCGGCGGAGCAGGGCCGGCGGGTTGCGCTGCTCGATGACAACCCCGCGCCCGGCGGCCAGATCTGGCGCGGACCTTCGACGGCACACCGCGATGCAGTTTCCCGTGCGAAGGAGCGGTGGCTGCACCGCCTGCAACAGAACCCCGCAATCACCAGTCTTCACGGTTGCCGCGTCTTCGATGTTCCCGGCGATGGACTGCTGGCCGCGGAACAAAACGGTCAACGGGTCGACCTGCGCTACAGCAAGGTGGTCCTGGCGACCGGCGCGCGAGAGCTTTTTCTGCCTTTCCCCGGCTGGACGCTGCCCGGCGTCTACGGTGCGGGCGGACTGCAGGCCATGGTAAAAGCGGGCCTGCCCGTCCGCGACCAGCGCGTGGTGGTGGCTGGCAGCGGGCCGTTGCTGCTGGCTGTGGCTGCGTACCTGCGCGAAACCGGCGCGCGCGTCTCCGCTGTCTGCGAGCAGGCGAGCTGGCGGAGTCTGCTGCGTTTCGGCGCATCCATCGCCCATACATCGCGGCTTTGGCAGGCCGCCGGATATCGCTGGCGCACGCGCGGTACTCCCTTTCACGCCGGTTGCTGGCCGGTCGCCGCGCACGGCGGCAAAACGCTCGAATCCGTCACCCTCTCGAACGGCACGCGTCAATGGACCGTTCCCTGCGATCTGCTTGCCTGCGGATTTCATCTGGTGCCGAACACTGAGCTGGCCAGCCTGCTGGGCTGTACGCTGCAGCAGGGCTTCGTCACCGTGGACGCCCTGCAGCAGACATTGATCGCCAACGTTTTTTGCGCCGGGGAGCCGACCGGCATTGGCGGGCTGGAACTCTCGCTGGCCGAAGGCGAAGTGGCCGGATTGGCCGCGGCGGGAGCCATTCGCGCTGCGCAGGCACGTATCCCGCGGCGCGACCGTTTACGCGCGTTTGCCGCGCAGTTGGCCGTTACCTTCGCGCTGCGACAGGAGCTCCACTCATTATCAAAAGCAGACACGATCGTCTGCCGCTGCGAAGACGTCACGTGGCGGACGGTTTCGCAGTACACCGGCTGGCGCGCCGCCAAGCTGCAGACCCGCTGCGGCATGGGCCCCTGCCAGGGGCGCATCTGCGGCAGCGCGCTTAACTTTCTTTTAGAGTGGTCGCCGGACTCCGTGCGTCCGCCCATCTTTCCTGTTTCCATCGCAAGCCTCGCGGGGCCAACCGCTTCCGCGCCGGCAGAACTATCCGCAATCCAGGAGAATTGAACGATGCAATGGACTGGCGTAATGCCCGCACTGACCACCCCGTTTGACGCAAAGCTGCAGGTGGACCACGATTTTCTCGCCGCTCACATGCGCTGGATGCTCGACAACGGCTGCAGCGGCCTTGTGCTGCTCGGCTCCCTTGGGGAAGCGGCGACGCTTACATCTGCGGAGAAGGAGTCCATCATGAGGCACGCGGTGCGCGCCGTGTGCGATCGCGCGCCGGTGGTCGCCGCGATCTCCGCGTTGGCTACGGAGGAGGCGATCGCACTGGCGAAAGCCGCGGCCGATGCGGGCTGCTCCGGGCTGATGGTGCTGCCGCCCTACGTGTATCGCGGCGACTGGCGCGAAATGTCCACCTATATGTCGGCGGTCATCCGCGCCACACCGCTGCCCTGCATGCTTTACAACAATCCCGTTTCCTACGGCACAGATTTTCTGCCGTCGCAGATTGCCGAGCTGGCTCAGCAGTTGCCAAACCTGGCCGCGGTGAAGGAATCCAGCACCGATGTGCGCCGCGTCACAGCGGTGCGCGAGGTGTGCGGCGACCGGTTGAAGATTTTTGTCGGCGTCGATGACGCAATCGTTGAAGGGATCGCCGCAGGGGCCGTGGGCTGGATCGCGGGGCTGGTGAATGCTCTGCCGCGTGAGTCGGTCGAGCTGTTTCAGCTTGCCGCGCAGGGCAAATCGAAGGAGGCGTTTGCGCTCTATCAGTGGTTCCTGCCGCTGCTGCGCATGGATACGGTGCCGAAGTTCATCCAGCTCATCAAACTGGTACAGCAGGAGCTGGGAGTGGGCAACGCGCGCGTGCGCGGGCCGCGGCTGCCGCTGGCCGGCGAGGAGCTGGAGCAGAACCTCGCCATGATTCGCGCGGCGATGTGCAGCCGGCCGGCGGTGCGCTCCACGCCCATGCCGGCCGGAACGGCACCCGGCAAAGAAAGGTAGGCTTTCGTGGAGATTCGCGGTCACTCACTCATTGCTGGAGATCCTGCACCCCCGGCGCAGGCCGGCGCTACTTTTCGCGGCGTCAATCCAACGACCGGCACAGCGCTGGAGCCAGAGTTTTTCTCTGCGACCGACGCCACCGTTGACCAGGCAGTGCAAGCCGCGCATGCGGCGTTTGCCAGCTTTGGCGCCAGCTCCGGTAAGGTGCGCGGGGCGCTGCTGCGCGCCATCGCCGACCGGCTAGAGCGGGTTCGAGAGCCGCTGACCGAGCGGGCGCACCTTGAAACGGCGCTGCCCATGGCGCGGCTGCAGGGGGAGCTGGCCCGCACCACCGGCCAGTTGCGCCTGTTTGCGCAGGTAGCGGAGGAGGGTTCGTGGGTCAACGCGCGCATTGACCGCGCACTGCCCGACCGCACGCCACTGCCGCGGCCCGATCTTCGCTCCATGCTGCGGCCGCTGGGCCCGGTGACCGTGTTTGGCGCGAGCAATTTTCCGCTGGCATTTTCTGTCGCCGGCGGCGACACCGCGTCCGCGCTGGCTGCGGGCAATCCAGTCATCGTCAAGGCGCATCCTGCGCATCCCGGAACGTCAGAGATCGCTGCCCGCGCCATTGCCGACAGCGTGCGGGCACAGGGACTGCCGGGCGGCGTCTTTTCGTTCCTGCTGGACAGCGGCACGCAGGTGGGGGTGATGCTGGTGGAGCATCCCGGCGTCAAGGCCGTCGGCTTTACCGGCTCTCTGGGTGCGGGCCGTGCGCTGATGGATCGTGCGGCGGCGCGGCCTGAGCCC
>JAJXUS010000038.1 GCA_021782675.1 Acidobacteriota bacterium | reverse complement strand
GAGACAGGGCTGGTGCCCTGCACAGCGTTGTCGAAGGTCGCGCCTGCAGGCACCAGGTAGTTCTGCACTTCCATGGAGCCGGCATTGCCGGTGCGAACGTCGATCCGCGAAGGATCGATGCCCTTCTCATTCACCAGGTAAGCCTTTGTGTTAACGGCGCGCTGAGCGGCTGCCTTCGCTGCGTGGCGCTCGTTCGGGGCGCTGCTGCCGACCAGCACAGCCTTCGCATCCGCATTGCGCTGCAGGTTGAGGGCGACATCGTCCAGACAGGCCTTGGCTTCGTTGTCGACGCGCTCCGGACGACGCTTGTCGCGGCCGAAGTTGATCGAGCACAGGGTCTCAACCTTCGGAGCCGGCGGCGGCGGCGGTGCGTTGACCGTTACCGTGGTGGTCGAAGAGGCTGTGTGGCCCTTGTCGTCCGCCACGTTGCAGGTTACGGTGACGGCTCCAGGAGCGACGCCGGTGGTCGTCAGCGTGGCGGTGCCATTGGAACCGCTGACCTGGCCCGACGAAGCGCTATAGCTGTAAGTGAGCGGCCGGTTCTGCGGACTCACACCCTGCGCCGTAATGGTCGCAGATTCACCCGGGCTGACCGTGGTCGGATTGGCCGAGCATGAGATTGTTGGCGGCTCAAACGGCTTGACGGTGAAGGTAGCGTTGCCGTCCGCTGACTGTCCGGCCTTATTGCCTTCGGTGACGTGACCGGTAACCGTGTACGTGCCGGGCGCCAGATTCGAGGTGTCTACATTACCCGTAGAAGACGTGCCGCTGACTTTTCCGCCAGTGCTGGTCCAGGTATAAGTTGGGGTCTTTTTGGGATTCAGGTTTTGAGCATTGCACGTGACAGTTACCGGATCGCCAGGATAAACCTCGGTCGGGCTGGCCGAGCAGGTATAGGTAACTGGCGGTGGTGGCAGAATGCTGCCGATGTGGTACAGCAACCCGGTGCTCAGTTGCGCCGCATTGATGTTGGCACGGCCGCCCTCAATGTTCGTCGATCCGTCAGGCGGCAGCGTGATGGCCGGCCCAAACGAGCTGTGCATGTATTGATAATCGACCTGGAAGAGACGCAGACCCAGGTGGTGGTGCATAAACGGCAGGTTGTAATCGAGACCGCCGCCAACCGTCAAATTCACGCCCCAGCGATAGGGATTGACCAGGTGGATCGGCGTCACGCCGTCAGATTCGACTGTGTTGTAGTTGGGGCCGCCAATCCGGGTTGTCCCCACCAGGGCGTGCAGGAACGGCGTCATCCCCTCCAGAGGGAAGCGCACGATCGGGCCACCGTTGATGGTGGTGAAGCCATCGCCCGGACCATCCGGATGCGACGCCAGACTGACTTCGCCGCCCAGGAACTTATTAAAGTAGTACGCTCCGCTGCCAATGGCGCCTACGTTGACGTCCTTATACGGCGCTCCCTGGATATTGCCGTGCGGCGCCAGGTATGAGTACCCAAGAAAAATATCGGCGCGTGATGGATTCATCCCCGCTGCCGGTTTCGTCGCTGCATTCTGCGTCGCGTTTGCGGCAGCACCTGTCGACGATGAACTGGCCGTCTGCGCAATCAGAGCCGACCCAAGACCGAATACGCATACGGCTGCCAGCAAACGGCCCGTTGAGCGTACTTTTGAATGTTCCATCCCTGTATCCTCCACAACATTTCTGTACAGAAGTTTCATATCCGGCCCTCTTCCAGGCACGGTATATAGCCGGATCCTGACGGAGATGCCGGACGGTCGGCTTTCCGCTGGAGCTGTAACCACCGTGTAACAAAATACTGTCTAATTCTTTGAATTAGAACATACGGTCGCTCAAAAGGTTATCCCCTTTCAGGCTCTGATGCAAAGGTATCTTAAGAGATACGTTGCCGCCAAGAAGGATTTCTACTCGATCCCGTCTCAATTTCCACGACAGACCCCTGATGAACACCGCGCAAGACTCCGTTTGAATTTCAAGCCAGGTTCAGAACCTTGCGCGTTGTCCCCTTCTCCCGGAGAATCTTTTCCTGCAACAGGGTCAGCGCGTAAATCAACTGCTCGGGCCGCGGCGGGCATCCGGGAACATATACGTCGACCGGGATCACCTGGTTCACTCCCTGGACCAGCGCATAGTTGTTAAAAACTCCGCCCGAGGTCGCACAGGCTCCCATCGAAATGACCCATTTTGGTTCTGGCATCTGGTCATAAAGACGGCGAATCACCGGCGCCATCTTATTCGAAACCCGGCCGGCGATCACCATCAGGTCCGACTGCCGCGGCGAAGGACGAAAAACCTCCGCGCCAAACCGCGCAATGTCGAATCGGGACGCACCCATCGACATCATTTCAATCGCACAGCAGGCAAGACCAAAGGTCATCGGCCAGATCGAGCTCTTGCGGACCCAGTTCAACGCCGTATCGACGGTGGTGAGAACAATTCCCTCGTGCTGCTCCTGTCCGTAGTTGACCTCGCGAACCTTGCGTTGGTTGACCGCACTGCTTTCCAGGTGGCCAAAGAGATAGCGATCTTTGAGTTCTTCTGGCATGGATTCGCTCGTTTCCTCTCTTCTCCAGTATGGCTCAAGGACGCGGCCCACAACAATGCTCGCTGCAGAATCCGACGGAATTACCATTAGGAGACGCGTTTCTCCGGAAAAAATCAATGGCCGATCTGCGAGTCCTGAGCAACTCCTCCATGTGGCAGTCCGAACGGTGGAACCAGGCTGTCACGAAGATCAAGCGGCCCGGCGGTCCACTGGCCGGTCCGCGCCTGGCGTGGACCCTGGTCCGCAGGCGGAGACAGTTTGACGTGGTTTACACCGTTGGCATACGGGAAGCGCAGATGTACGGGCTGCTGTCTGCCATTGTGGGTTCGGGCGGCAAACCGCATGTGGCATCGGAGATTCTTCTGGACGAGATTCGCCCCGAAAGCCTGGCGTGGCGGTTGAAGCGGGCCGTGCGACGCCTTGCCTTGCGGAAGGTTCGGCGGCTGCTGGTATTCTCAAGCGGCGAGCGGGAAATCTACGCGCGAGAGCTCGGGTTGCCTCCGGAGCGGATCATCTTTGTTCCCTTCCACACCAACATTCTGGAGCCCACATCCCTGCCCGCAGGAAGCTATGGCTTCGCGGCAGGACGATCCCTCCGAGACTATAAGACATTCTTCTCGGCGGTCGAGGGGTTGCCACAGCGGTTTGTTGTGGTGGCCGATCGCGGCAGCGTCGCGGGTCTCGCCATACCCGCGAACGTCGAACTGCACTGCGACATTCCGCGCAAACTGTATCTGGAGCTGCTCGAGGGAGCACAGTTTGTCGTTGTGCCGTTAAAGGCGGAGTATCGATCCACAGGTCAGGTTGTCGTTCTGGAGGCGGCGTCTCTGGGCAGGCCGGTGATTGCCAGCAATGTGGTGGGCGTGCGCGACTACATCACCGACGGCGTGGACGGACTGCTGGTGCCGCCCGGTGACCCGGAAGCCCTGCGAGCGGCGATTGCGCGCCTGACGGACGATCCGGCTTTATCGGCGCGGCTTGCAGAAAAGGCCCTGGCGCGGGTTCTAGGAGGGCACACCTTCGATCAGTTTGTCGCGCGATGCCTGGGCGTCATGAGCGCCGCGGTCGCTGAAAACCGCTCCTGAGCCTCGGCTTGGCACGCGTCTGCGGGCTTTGCAAAAGATTCCGGGACCGCCACGCGATGCGACGGTTTACCGGCGCGCAAGCTGCGTGCTAGACTCCCTTCCTCCGGAGATCGCGGTCGAATTCTGACTGCATTTTCCGGCGAAGGAAGTGGAGCGATGCGGCATCGCGTCCTGATCGACGGACTTGCACAAACGAGGGCGACCCTCACCCCACTCCTTCCCTGTTCTTCCATTTTTCTTCCCCGCCAACTTTCCATCAACGCTGGAGCTCCGGCATGAATGTGTACTCCGGAAGAGATATTCGCAACCTCGCCGTTGTGGGTCATGCGCAGTGCGGCAAGACCACGCTGATTGAAGCAATCCTGGCTGCAGCGGGTGCTATCCCTCAAAAAGGCAGCGTCGCCGCCGGAACCGCCGTGACCGCGTATGACGAAGATGAGATTGCCCGCGGCATGACCATCGCCAAATCCCTCGCGTTCTGCGAGTGGAAGGGCACGAAACTGAACCTGCTCGACACACCCGGCTTCAACATGTTCATCCATGAAGCGCGGGCGGCGATGCTGCCCGTGGAGGCGGCCGCCATCGTGGTGGACGCGGTGGATGGCGTACAGCCCATGACCCGGCGCGTGTGGAGTTATGCCGAGGAGTTCGACCTGCCGCGGCTGCTGATTGTGAACCGCATGGACCGCGCGGGAGCCGACGGCCTGCGCGTTCTCGACCAACTGCGGGAGGCCTTTGGCCGCCAGGTGGCGCCCATTACACTGCCGTTCGGCGATGGCACAGCATTTTCGGGTATCGTCGATCTGGTCGCGATGCAGGCGTATAGCGGAGGAGACACCAGCCGCGCAACGACAGCAGAGATTCCCGCTGCCCTGGCGGAGACTGCGAAGTCTGCGCACGAGGCGCTGGTGGAGCTGGTGGCCGAAGGCAAAGATGAACTGCTCGAGGAGTTCTTCGAGAAAGGAACTATCCCGGAAGCCGACCTGGTTCCGGCGCTCCATGAAGCCATCCGCGAAGATCGTATTTTTCCGGTGCTTTTCGTCGCTGGCGCAACCTCCACGGGCGTCGATCATCTGCTGGATTTTTTCCGCGTCTACGCGCCGTCTCCAGTGGAGCGGGAACCGGTCGCTGCCGCCAGCGCCACTCCTGTTTCCGCCACGCCGCCCACCAACGGGGCCGGGGAATGGCCAGTGGAGATGGTGCAATGCCCGGTGGACGACAAGGAACCCCTGTCGCTCTTCGTCTTCAAGACGTTGTCCGATCCCTTTGCCGGCCAAATCTCCTTCTTCAAAATCTTTTCAGGATGCGCCCGCAATAACGACGCGGTGGCAAACTATCGCACGCGCTCGCAGGAAAAGCTGGCACATCTCTCCGTGATGCAGGGGAAGCGGGCGACTCCTGTCGCCGAGTTGCACGCCGGCGATATCGGCGCTGTGCCCAAGCTGCGCGACACGCATACCGGAGACACTCTGGGCGATCCCCGCCGTCCTATCCTGTACGAACCCGCACGCCAGCCGGAGCCCGCAATTGCGTTTGCGATTGAACCCAAGACCCGCGCGGATGAGGACAAACTGGCAGCCGCGCTGCATAAGATCAGCGAAGAAGATTCCCTGGTGCACTTCTACCGCGATCCGCAGACGCATGAGTTTCTGGTGGCCGGTACCGGGCAGCAGCATATTGAAATTGTCGTCTCCCGCCTGAAGCGCCGCTATCACACCGAGGTAACGCTGAAGGCGCCTAAGATTCCCTATCGCGAGACCATCCGCGCCCGCGCCGAAGGGCACGGACGGCACAAAAAGCAGTCCGGCGGCCACGGTCAGTTTGGCGACTGCAAAATTCGGATTGAGCCGCTCGAGCGCGGCGCCGGGTTTGAATTCGCGAGCGAAATCTTTGCCGGCGCCATTCCGCGCAACTACGTGCCGGCGATTGAAAAAGGCATCCGCGAAGCGGCGGAGCGCGGCGTGCTCGCGGGCCATCCCATGGTGGACTTTCGCGCCGTGGTCTATGACGGCTCCTATCACGATGTCGATTCGAATGAGATCAGCTTCCGCATCGCCGGCCGGCTGGCCTTCCGCGACTGCATGGCCAGGGCACGGCCCGCATTGCTGGAGCCGATCATGCGCGTCAGCATCACCACGCCGGAAAACTTTGCCGGGGCGGTGATGGGCGACCTGCCCGGTCGTCACGGCCGCGTACTGGGAATGGAATCCGCCGCACCGGGCCAGACCGTGATTCACGCGGAGGTGCCGATGGCGGGCATGCTCTCCTATGGCGCAGATCTGACCGCGATGACGCAGGGCCAGGGCAGCTTGCACATGGAGATGGACCACTACGACTTTGTGCTGCCACAGACGCAGGAGAAGCTGGTGGCCGCCGCGCGCGCCCATCAAACCGCAGAGGTGGAAGAAGAGGCCTGAGCCACTGCAAGTACAATCAAGCCCATGCAACTGGCAGAACTGGCGCGTTTGCTGAATGCGCGACTTCACGGCAACGGCGAAACAGAAGTGACCGGCGTAGCAGGCATTGAAGAGGCCGGTCCGGGTCAGGTCACCTTTGTCGCCAATCCGAAATATTCTTCGCTGGCACGAACGACACGCGCCGCGGCCATTCTTGTCACCGAAGATTTCCCACAGGTTGAGGCCGCAACGCTGCGGACCGCCAACCCGTATCTGGCGTTTGCGCGCGCCATTGAAATCTTCTACCAGGCGCCAGTCTACGCGCCGGGAACTCATCCGACAGCGGTCATCCATCCCACAGCAATGCTGGGAAACAACTGCCACATCGGACCGCATGTTGTGATCGACGCACACGCCGTGATCGGCGACGACGCGACGCTGCTGGCCCATGCGGTCATCTATCCTGGCGTCCGCATCGGGGCGCGCTTCTTCGCCCACGCCCATGCAATTGTCCGCGAGGGCTGCGTGCTGGGCGACGATGTTGTGTTGCAAAACGGAGCCATCGTCGGCGCTGACGGCTTCGGCTTTGCGAAAGAAGACACCGGCCGCTGGTACAAGATTCCGCAGTCCGGGCCGGCGATTCTCGCCGATCGCGTGGAGGTACAGGCAAATGCCTGCATTGACCGCGCCAGCGTGGGCGAAACGCGCATCGGCCCCGGCGCCAAGATCGACAATCTGGTGCAGGTCGGCCATGGCTCGACCATGGGCACGCATAAGCCGCTGTGGGCGCAGATCAGGGTCGCGTTCTCCGCGCATCTCGGCCGCAACGTCATCCTCGCGGGCCAGGCGGCCGTGGCCGGCCATTGCACAATCGGCGATGGCGCAATTCTGACGGCGCAGAGTGCGGTCTCGCACGACGTAGCTCCGGGAAAAATAATGAGCGGCTCGCCGGGGCTGGACAACAAGCTGTGGCTGCGCTGTGTGGCCGCCTATAGCCGTCTGCCCGAGCTGGTAAAGCTGCTGCGCAAAGCGCAACCCTCCGAGTAGAAACTGATGTAGAAAAACCGGATCGCAAAAGCATCTCTGCTCTTGCTTTTCTGGTTGTCATTCCCGTCAGGGTATCTGCTGTTGCCTCTTCCCGCTGCGCGATAATGCACCGCTGGGCCGCTGCATCGGTGCCGCGCCGGATGCTACCATCGGGATTTCACCGTTCAGCCATTGTGGAGTTCTGTGTGCGCATTCTGTTTGTTGGCGATGTGTTTGGAGGGGCCGGGCGCCGGATTGTTCATGCGCATCTGCACCATGTTGTCGAGACCCACGCGGTCGATCTAGTCGTGATTAATGTTGAAAATGCCGCCGGCGGCTTTGGGGTAACGCCCGCCATTGCGGACGAATTCTTCACCCTGGGCGCGCATGTCCTGACCACCGGCAATCACGTGTGGGACAAGCGCGAAATCATGGACTGGATGCGCTCTGTGCCCGCCGACAGCCACGAACGCCCGCGCCGCGTCCTGCGGCCGGCCAACTACGCGCCCGGCGTTCCGGGGCATGGCGTGTATGAGGGAAAGCTGGCAAATGGAACGCCCTACGCTGTCATCAATCTTCAGGGCCGCGTGTTCATGGCCAGCAATGATGATCCCTTTCGCGCCGCGGATGCGATTCTGGCAAAGCTGAGCGCGCGAGTGATCCTCGTGGATTTTCACGCCGAGGCCACGTCGGAAAAAGTCGCGCTGGGCTGGTATCTCGACGGCCGCGTGACTGCGGTACTGGGTACACACACGCACATCCCCACCGCCGACGCGCGGGTGCTGCCCAACGGCACCGCGTTCCAAACCGATGTCGGCATGAGCGGGCCGTATGACAGCGTGATCGGCGTTGAAGTCGAGCAGGTGCTGGACCGCTTCGTGACCGGCATGCCCGCCAAGTTTGACGCCGCAAAGAAAAATCCCAAAATGTGCGCCACGCTCATCGAATGCGATGCCATGACGGGCCGCGCCACCGCCATCCGTCACTTCATGCTCGGAGAGTAGCCCGTGCCCGTTTGCCCGACACGCTGCCTGCGCAGCGTAGCTCTGCTGGCCTGCCTGTTAGCGGCATTCGCCTGGGCGCAGACACCGGACACATCGAGCATCGCCGGAATGGTGGAAGATGCCAATCTCCGTCCGATTGCGGGGGCTGCGATTGTCGTAACGAATGCGGCGACAGGAGTGCGCCATAGCGCCGCCAGTGACCGCGACGGCCATTTCTTTCTCGGCGACCTGCCCGTGGCCGGCAGGTACGAGGTTCGCGCTGAGCAGCCCGGCTTTGCGAATGTCGTCGTACGAAATATCTCCCTGGCCAGCGGCGGTACCGCCAACCTTCGATTGCAGATGAACGTTGCGGCAGCAGGAACGCGGGTCGTTGTGACCAGCACGCCGGGAACGGTCGAGACCAGTTCCCCCCAGCTTGGTGTGCGGCTAAGCGCGCAGCAAATGCAGGAGACGCCGCTGCTGAACCGCCGCATCACGTATCTGCCGCTGCTGGACTCTGCCAACCGCCCGGCGTTGAACCAGGGCGACCTTTTCATGAATCAGGATCTGTTCACCAGCAATGGCACCGGCCGCCGCCAGACCTGGTGGGAACTCGACGGCGCGAACGCCGTGGATATGTGGGGACGGCAAACCATCTTTACTAACGTGCCGCTTGCCGCGGTCGAGCAGATGACCGTAATCGACAACGCATTTTCCGCCGGTTATGGATTTGATCTGGGGTCAGTCGTCAACATTGTGACGAAAAGTGGTGCGAACAAGCTGCATGGAGAAGCGCTCGGTCTCTGGCGGCCCTCGGCGACGGAGGCAAAGCTCTCCGGCTTCACCCCCGGAACTGCGGGCAGCGGCAATGATCTGGTAAATGACACACTGCGTCAGGGAGCAGGTTCACTCGGGGGTCCGCTACCGGGTGGCAGGACCTGGTATTTCGTCTCCGGCCAGGCGAGCGCCGAAGATCGCGCATCCCCTGTTACCTCGCCGATTGCGCCGGGAAACTTCGTCGGGCGTTTTCGCTCGTGGCTGCTGTTCGCCCGGCTGGACCGCCAGTTGAATGCGCGGAATCGCGCCGCCGCGCGGATCGATGTCGATCGCTTTCACGACACCAATCCTAATGGGACGGTTGGCGGCAATACGCTACCCTCGGTCGATCGGATTTTTCTAAAGCATACCTACTCCGGAGAACTGGACGACACTACGGTGGTAAATGCAGCAGCGGTGAACGATCTTCGACTACAGTTTCAGCTGGCCTCGCCCATTACGCAGTTTGACCCCGTGGTGGATGGCACGCAGTTCGTCGTACCCATCTCGACCGGGGGAACGTTTGAGTCCGGCACGTCGCAGTCCGCGTTGCTGATGAACCGGCAGTATGAGGGCAGCGATTCCGTCACGTATGCCTCCACGCGACAGCAGATGAGTTTTGGCGTGGATGTGATCCACGCCCATAATGGCGGCGACAGCATGGAGAACGGCGGCCCGATCTTTCTGGGGAAATTTCAGTATCTTCCCTGCACCCAGACGGTTGCCTTCTGCGAAAGCGCGGGGTATCTGGATAACATTGCCAACGTCCAGAGCTACACCCAGAGCTACGGAAACGGTGTTTATGCGGTGAACGACACGCTCTGGGCGGCGTTTGCGCAGGACGCGATCCGGCCATCGCGCAATCTCACCGTGAATCTTGGCCTGCGGTATGAGGTGCAGACCTTTACCGACGCACGCGCCGATCTTTCACCGCGCGTTGGCTTTTCCTACGGCTTGCACAACAATGCGAGCACGGTGATCCAGGGCGGTTTTGGCATTTATTACGCCCAGGTTCCGGATAACTCACAAGCGAGCTATTCGCTTGACGGTCCCACCGGCGTCTTTAACTTCACCGCCGGTCCCGGACAGGTCGGATTCCCCGACAGCATTGCCGCCGCGCCATTGCCGGCGTTTCCGGCAGCCGCGCAGGTACCGATGCACTTGCTGTACATCCGGC
>JAJXUS010000037.1:5119-10037 GCA_021782675.1 Acidobacteriota bacterium | reverse complement strand
GATGCAGTCGGGCCTTGGCGCGCCAATCAACCGGGCGATGCGCCGGCGGAACTGCTCGCGCTCGGCCAGCCAATGCTCCCAGGCATCGTCCAGGCGCGTCTGCCATTGGTCGAAGGCCTCGGCGATGTCGGTGCGCGTCTGGTCCAGCGGCCGGCCGAGCGAGTGGTTGGCGACATAGATATCGCCGCGCGCCAGCACCCGCGAAAACAGCGGAAAGATGTGCCGGGCCAAAGCTTCTTCCGTCAACGCGCCGTCGCCCAGCGCGGCCGCCGCCTGCGCAATCTGTGGACTGATGCCGCATTCGCTCACTGTGTTCTTCTCCGGCAAGGTCATCTCTGGTGCAATCCCGTGCGCACATCCAGCAGCTCCGGGAACAGCGTCTGCTCCACCACCTGGCGCAGATATTGCACGCCGCTGGAACCGCCGGTGCCGGGGCGAAAGCCGATGATACGCTCCACCGTCTTCATGTGGCGGAAGCGCCAGAGCTGAAAATACTCTTCCACGTCGATCAGCTTCTCGCACATTTCGTAGGCGTCCCAGTACTGCGTGGGGTGCTCGTACACCGTGCGAAAGACCGCCGTCACCGCGTCGTGTTTGTGGTAGGGCTGCGACCAGTCCCGCTCCAGAACATCAGCCGGCAAGGGAAAGCCGCGCCGCGCGAGGTACCGCAGAAATTGGTCATAGAGGCTGGGTGCTTCCAGCGTCTGCTGCAGCTCTTGGGAGATTACGGGATCGTGTGCGAACACTGCGAGCGCATCGCGATTTTTGTTCCCGAGCAGAAATTCCAGCCTCCGATACTGATAGGACTGGAAGCCGGAGGCATGGCCCAGCACGCCGCGAAACTCCATGTACTCGGACGGAGTCAGGGTCTCCAGCACGGCCCACTGGTCGAAGAGCTGCATCTGGATGAGCTTGGCGCGCGACAAAATTTTGAAGCATGGATCCAGGCGGTCCTGCTGCACATGGCGGATGGCCGCAGAAAGCTCGTGGATCAGCAGCTTCATCCACAGTTCCGCCACCTGGTGCTGCACGATGAACAGCATCTCGTCGTGGTGTGGCGGCTGTGAGAGCGGCTGCTGCTGCGACAGCAATTCCTTGAGGCGCAGGTATCCGGAATAGCTGAGCCGGTCTTTGAAGTCAGTGACAATTCCCGCCTCCAGCTCGGTTTTCTTCCCGGCATCCCGCTTTGTCTGGCTGCTTTCCAAGCGATTCGACCCTGTCGGCAACCAGGGATTTCCCCCGCATGAATGCCGGTTGACTCAGGAACGCAGCAGTATAGCCCGGGCGTCGTCCGGTGGCCAACCTGAGCGAAATCCGGCGGCATCTGGTTTATGCAGTTGTACGACTTTCTGGAGAATGCCAATGACGACCGTCGCCCGCCTGATTCCTGGTGGTTTCGTGCTTCTGGCAACGTTGTTTTTTGCCGGATGCGGCAGCAATGCACCGCTGATCCAGGGCACCCCGCCCACTGTCATTGGGAACGCGGTGCAAGTGGATGGCGTTGCGCCCAATCGCAGACAAGAGGTGCAGTTCAGTCAGGCGATGAATGCGTCGACCATAAACGCGCAGAGCCTTCGGGTTACCGATGCCAGCGGCGATACGATGCCGGGCACAGTAACTTACGATTCCAATTTCGATATCGCCAGCTTTCAGCCAACGCCTGCATTGCAGGCTGGCGCAACCTACAACGTTACCCTCTCGACGGCAGTCACCAGCGCGAGCGGAGTTCCGCTGGCGCAGCCGTACACCTACAGTTTCACCACGCGCAGTACGACCGATGACTCGCCGATCTCGGTGCTCAAGGTCAGCCCCATGGCGAACGCCACGTGCGTCAACCCGGACTCGATGATTACGGTCACGTTCGATGAGGCCCCGGATGCTTCCACCGTGACCACGAACGACTTTACCGTCATGGGACCGAACGGCGCCATCCCGGTGAAGCTCAGCATCAACATCAGCACGACACAGGTGGTTCTTACGCCCGTGACATCGTTGCCCAGCGGCACCATTACGGTGACGGTGAGCAACGTTGGCGACCTTGCGGACATGATGATGAAAGCTCCGTATACGTGGAGCTTCTCCACCGCCTGCAATGGCAGTGGTGGGGGAACTGGAGGTGGAAATTCAACGACACAGTACGAGTCGCCACTACTTCTTCAAGGCGGCCAGACCGTTACCGTGAACGGTCAAATTACTGTCGACCAGAGCGGAATGACTTCGATCCAGTTATCTGGCGCTCCGTCGAATACGAGTTACACCGTGCAGTTCTGCCCCGTTGTGCTTCTCAACGTTTCCCCTGCACCGACATGCTTTAATCTGACCACGATTTCAACGGGCAGTAGCGGAGCAGCGACAACGACCATAAAGTTCCCCCGCAGCGGCGAATGGGCGGGTGACTTTAACCTGAACACTTCGACAGGAAAGACCGCGTATTCCACGTATCTGCTTTATGGATTAAGCAACCAGACGTATTTTTCCACGCTGTTGCCACAATCCAGTTTGGGAGCTTCAACGACAACCCAGAACTCCGCCACTAACGGGACCGTGAAATATTCCAATGGAACAGTTGTCTTTTCCTTGATGGGAGGTCCACCCAATACTCTTTACAGCACTTCTGAATCAGAAACGTATTATCTCGATGGCTCTGGCACTTATCAGCTCAGCACCTTCACTACCAATGCGGCTGGCAGTGGAACATCGAGCAGTCCGTTAAACAATCCGGGCGGAGATATATTCCAGGAAGATTCCAATTCCGGACCGGAATATATCGGCGGTTTTACAGTGCCGAATTAAACAAAAAGGGTTCGAGCGGAGTTGCAGGGTGACTGCGACTCCGCTCCCACAATTGGCCGCGCCCTACAGCGGAATATTCCCGTGCTTCTTCGGCGGGTTCTTGTCGCGTTTGGTCTCCAGCATCTTCAGCGCGCGGATGAGATGGCCGCGCGTTTCGCTGGGGCGGATGACGGCGTCTACATAGCCGCGCTCGGCGGCGACGTACGGGTTGGCGAAGCGCTCGCGGAACTCCTCCACCTTGGCGGTGCGCGCCTCGGCCAGGATGCGCATCTTGTCCTCTTCCGTAAACGGCTTGCCGGAGGGCCAGACGGCGTGCGCGCGTTTGACCACCTCATCCAGCTCGCGCTTGTAGACGATGTTGACCGCGCCCTCCGGCCCCATGACGGCGATCTCCGCCGTGGGCCAGGCCAGGTTCAGGTCGGTGCGGATGTGCTTGGAGCTCATGACGCAATAGGCCCCGCCATACGCCTTGCGCGTGATGACGGTGAGCTTGGGCACCGTCGCTTCCGCATAGGCATAGAGCAGCTTGGCGCCGTGGCGGATGATGCCGCCGTGCTCCTGCTGCGTACCCGGCAGAAAGCCGGGAACGTCTTCGAGCGTAATCAGCGGAATATTGAAGGCGTCACAGAAGCGCACGAAGCGCGCGCCTTTCACGCTGGCGTTGATGTCAAGCACGCCGGCGAGAAACGCCGGCTGGTTGGCGACGATGCCAACCGGGCGGCCATCCATGCGGGCAAAGCCGACGACGATATTACGGGCGTAGTGCTCCTGAATCTCGAAAAAGTATCCGTCATCAGCAAGGCGATGGATGACGTCTTTGATGTCATACGGCTGGTTGGCGGCCTCGGGAACGATGGCGTCCAGCGCGCGGTCGGCGCGGTCGGGCGTATCCTGCGTGGCGCGGCGCGGGGGATCGTCGAGGTTGTTCGACGGCAGAAAGCTCATCAGCTCACGGATGGTCGCCAGACACTCGGCATCATCATGCGCCATCAGGTGCGCAACGCCGGAGGTTTCGTTGTGTGTCGTGGCTCCGCCGAGCTGCTCCTTGGTCACCTCTTCATGCGTGACGGTCTTGATCACGTCCGGGCCGGTGACAAACATATAAGAGGTCTTGTCCACCATCACGGTAAAGTCTGTAATGGCCGGGGAGTAGACGGCTCCGCCGGCGCATGGCCCCATGATGGCGGAGATTTGCGGCACCACGCCGGAGGCCAGAGTGTTGCGCAGAAAGATGTCCGCATAGCCAGCGAGCGAGACCACGCCCTCCTGAATGCGGGCGCCGCCGGAGTCATTCAGACCGATGAGCGGCGCGCCGACGCGCATGGCCATGTCCATCAGCTTGACGATCTTGGCCGCATTGGTCTCAGACAGCGAGCCGCCGAAGACGGTAAAGTCCTGCGCGAAGACAAAGACCACGCGCCCGTGGATGCGGCCGTGGCCGGTGATGAAGCCGTCGCCGGGGACGCGCTGCTGGTCCATGCCGAAGTCGGTGCAGCGGTGCGTGACGAACCGGTCGGTTTCCTCAAAGGTGCCTTCGTCGAGCAGCAGATCGATGCGCTCCCGTGCCGAAAGCTTGCCTTCGCTGTGCTGACGCTCCTTGCGGGCCGCGCCACCACCCTCTTCTGCCAGCGCGTTGCGGCGCTCCAGCTCTTCCGTTCTCGATGCGTGACTCATGTCATGGGGATTATAGAAAACCGCAGGTGCATCCGCGAAAAAGCGGGCCGGGGCAGAAAAGTGACCTCGCTCCTTGCCGCAGCTCAGTCGATGCGGGGCTCGGCGAGCAGAAGCCGATCAAATCGGATGATGGCCGAACGGCTGCGCGGGCTGGCCTGGAGGCGCAGGTGGGGTGCGGAGGCGGGGATGGCGACGGACATCGGGCGGTAGCGCGTGGGAGATATCTTTGCGGGCGGCCACGACATGGGACGAACGGATGAAGGCATATTGCGTTGAGACAGCCGATGGACCCTTCCAACAAAAAGACGTTGTGCGTCGGAGGTCCGCACCGAGTCCGGTACTCGTGGAGATCAGCGCGAGTGGCGTCAATCCATTGGACGCATAGATTCGTGCTGGTGAGACGCGGCATGCCAGGCAACTGCTTGCCGTCACACCTGGGTGTGCGAACGGG
>JAJXUS010000037.1:0-5109 GCA_021782675.1 Acidobacteriota bacterium | reverse complement strand
CCGCCTTCCTTAAAAGTTTCCCCTCATGACGAAGTGAGGAAAGGAAAGTTTTCAAAGATGTGTAACCGCGCACGCTGGTGAGTCTCTTACCTGATGTGGCGGTGAACGGACAACTCTGGATTTCCGCAGAAATGCACGGGGGTATCTGGGAGCCTGATGAAAGTCAGTCCGTAGTCACAAATCCAATCGGAGAATCGACGCAAATGAGCGGTACAGGTGGTGATTTCAACGTTGCAGGTCCGATAAGAAAGTCAACCCTAAAAGTGCTCACCGGGATGTTGGTTATGAGCGGAATGGCTGGTGTCGCAGTGCGTCCGCTGACCGCCCAGAACCCGGGTGTTGCGAATCAGAACGCTGGTTTTGTGTACACGGAGACCAACGCGGCGGCCAATTCGATCTTAGTCTTCAAGCGAGCGGAGAATGGCTCGCTTTCCCTGGCTGCCACTGTGCCCACGGGCGGTGCGGGCGGTGGAGTCGTGTCTGTCGGCTCCCAGGGCACCCTGGCACTGAGCAAGGACGGGCGCTGGCTCTTCGCAGCCAACGAAGGAGACAATACGATTTCTGTATTGAAGCGCACCCCAGAGGGTCTGAAGCTGGCCGGAAAGGTCTCCTCGCACGGCACTCTTCCCGTGAGCATTACAGTGAGTCGGAATCTGGTGTATGTGCTGAATGACGGTACGGCGGCCAGCGCATCGAACCCAAGTCCGGCAAATATCTCCGGGTTCTTCTTCGATGCGTTCCATGGCCGGCTCTACCCCATCCCGAATTCGACCCGTGAGCTGAGCGCCCCGTACCCGACGGTTCCGGTGGCCGGTCCGGACGCGGCAGAGATCCATTTCAACAACACCGGAAGGCTCCTTTACGTCGCCGAGGTGGGGACCAGCCTGATTGACACCTACGCGATCAAGCCCGACGGGACTCCGGGCGAGGATGCGCCGCAGGCTTCGGACGGCAACGCTCCGTTCGCCTTTGCCTTCGATCATCAGGACAATCTGATCGTCACAGAAATCCAAGAGACATCCGGGATCGTTGGCACGGGCTCGGTAACCTCCTACGAGCTGGACCGCGGAGGGGTTCTCGAGACCATCAGCGGCTCAGTGCCGGATTTTCAATCCGCGCCTTGCTGGTTGGAGATCACCGGTGACGGCCGGTACGCTTACGCGGTCAATGCCGCCAGCTCGGTCATTTCCGGTTACAAGGTGAGCCCCAGGGGAGAACTTACCCTTTTGGGAAGCGGCGTGACCGGCACCAGCCCGCACCCACTCGATATCGCCTTCACTCGAAACAGCAGGTATCTCTACAACGTTTCCGGGAGCGGCGCCCTGATCGGATTCCGGGTGAACGAAGACGGATCGCTCACCTCTCTCGGCCAGGTCGCCACGATACCCTCCACGTCAAGAGGGTTGATTGCGCGGTAGGTCCTGGGGCGGACCCATCCACATCTTGTAACAACCTTGAGGCAGGCCAGCGATGGTCTGCCTTTTTCCTGTGGAGCGGCCGATCTATTCCCAGGTGGAACGTATAAACCTGCAAGTGGCGCTCACCGAGCGGAAGCCGATCAAATCCGATGGTGGCGGAATCGCTGATCGGGACGAAGTGACATCGCAGCAGCCTGCGCGGCGGTCGCGAAAGCCAGCCAGGAGAAGCTCGTCGCTGAGCGATGATCCTCACTGGCAGACTTCCGTAACCGCAATTCGACTACTTCAATAGCGACCGAAGGTCTCCTGGTAGCCGCGGCGGAAGTTGCGCCGGTAGATCTGTGCGGGCTGGCCTGGAGGCGCAGGTGGCGTGCGGAAGCGGGGATGGCGGCGGACATCGGGCGGCAGCGCGCGGGCGATATCTCTGCGGGCGGCCACGACGCCGTCATGGTAGCCCTCGTTCGCAATGGCGCCTGGCGGCGGCGGCGCCGGATACGGGGGCGGTGCGGGGTGGGAGCAGCCCAGCCCCGTCAGGCAAAGCGTAAGTGCGGCGAGCGAAAGTGCTTTCTTGATCATTTCGTTTTGTCCTTCGCAGTCTGCCCGGCGCCGGCGGCGCTGCGGGTGTTCCTGCAAACACAGATGCGCGGCAGGAGTTTCGCGCGACACTGCATTTCCCCGGTGCCGGACGGCTCGAATTTTTCTGAATGGCCCATGTATTCTGGCAGCACGCGATGGAACCGGTCACGCATTTTCTTACGGGCGCCTGCCTGGGACGCTCCGGCTTCAATCGCAAGACCGCCTACGCGACGCTTGCCATGACGCTGGCGGCCGAGGCCCCGGACATCGACATGCTGTGGGGGCTTCGCGGGCCGGTGGCGCAGTTTGAGCATCATCGCGGCATTACCCATACCTTTCTCGGGGCGCCGTTCATGGCCCTGCTGGTGACCGGCGCGGTCTGGGCGTGGGATCGATGGCGAACCCGGCGCGGCAAAGCGGTTGATACGGCGGCCAGTCAGCCGGTGCGCTGGGGATGGATCTGGGCGCTGGCGCTGATCGCCGATCTGAGCCATATTCTGCTGGACTGGACGAACAACTACGGTGTGCGGCCGCTGTTTCCGTTCAATCCGCACTGGTCCTACGGCAGCCTCTTTTTTCTGTTTGAGCCGGTGTTCTTTGCGGCCCTGGTCACCGCTCTGCTGATTCCGGCGGTCTTCGGGCTGGCAGACCGCGAGATTGGCGCGCGCAAGGCGAGGTTTCGCGGCCGGGGCTGGGCGATCTTTGCGCTGGCGGTTGGCGTGCTGCTGGGTTGCTGGCGCTGGGCGGAGAAGCAGCGGGCGCTGCACCTGCTGGCGCAGGTGGATCTGCAGGGCGCAACTGCCATTAAAAGCACGGTGAACCCGTACCCCGGCAATCCCTTTGACTGGTTTGGCGTGGTGGAGACCCGCGGCTTTTACCGTACGGCGTTCCTCGATACCCGGACGGGACAAATCCTGAGCCGCTCCAACGCCGACACCTTCTATAAGCAGCCGGTGACGCCCGCCATCCGGGCGGCGGAAGCGTCCTGGCTGGGCCGCGTTTACATGGACTGGTCGCAGTATCCGCTGGTCTTTTCGCTGGGGACGGACGGCAGGCTGCAGAACCGGGCGACCGCCATCCGGTTTGAGGATCTGCGGTTTGCGTATAACCCGCTGTTTTTGCGGCCGGCGACGCACATTCCGCTCTCCGGGGTGGTGCTGGTAGCGCCGGATGGCAGCATCGACGAAATGCGGCTGAACGGGCACGTTCAGCGGTGAAGCTGCGTCGATGAGACGGTATTTTCTGTTGATAATACGGAAAACGCCTTGACCGGAGGCCCGGTGCCCGAAAGAATAGAGATTCAACGACGCGCCATCCATCCGGCCTGAGGCTCCGCTATGTCCAGTTATCTCTTTGTTTTGTTTGCAATGCTATCCCGTGTGCTGCCGCACCCGTGGAGCGTCACGGCCACCGGAGCCTCGCTGCTGGTGTTTGGGGCGCGCCGTTCGCCGCGGCAGTTCATTTTGCCGGTCATTGGCTTTGCGGCGGTGGACTGCTACCTGACCATCTTTGCCTACAACTATCCCTTTCATCTGCAGGACTATCTGGTGACGTGGGCCTGGTATCTGGGGGTCTGCTGGATGGGGTATGCGATGTTGCGCCGCGTCAGCGGGACGCGCATTCTGGGGGCATGTCTGGCCAGCTCCACGTCGTTCTTTGTGGCGAGCAACTTCGCCGTGTGGGCGGGCTTTGGCGCGTATCCGCATACACTGGGCGGTCTGACTGCCTGCTATCTGGCGGGTTTGCCTTTCTATCGCAATGACCTGCTGGCGACGACGCTTCTGACCTCCGCCGTGCTGGGACTGCCGCTGCTGGCGCACAAGCTGGCGCCGGGGTTCGCTGAGCGCGTCGGGTGGGGAACGCGGGCGGCGTAAGCCTCTGCGAATGCCGAACGACCGTTCGACACAGCCAAAAGCGCGAGAAGGTGAAGATTTCTACTACGACGGCCCGTATGTCGTCTTCACCGAGGCCTATCACCGCCGCCGGGGGACCTGCTGCGGCTCCGGTTGCCGGCATTGCCCGTATGGAAATGCTCCGAGCCGGAGCAAGGAGCGGGCGAGCGCTCCACCCACAGATATCGATAAGCCGTAATCCCGGTAAGGTAAACTGCCCTTCATGCACGACACGGCAACACGGCACATTGAGAGCCATTTTCAGTCGAGCGAACTGGTTCGCGATGTAGTGATTGGCATGGCGGATGGGCTGACGGTTCCTTTTGCCCTGGCCGCCGGTCTTTCGGGCGCGGTGGGGTCATCGCACATCGTCGTGCTGGCGGGGCTGGCGGAGATAGCAGCCGGATCGATTGCGATGGGGCTGGGCGGCTATCTGGCGGCGCGGGGCGATGCGGAACACTATGACAGTGAACGGTTGCGCGAAGAGCGCGAAGTTGTTGAGCGGACGCGCGATGAAGAGGAAGAGATTTACGAGATTTTTGAGCAGTACGGGGTGCAGCGCAACGAAAGCGAGCCGGTACTGGAGGCGCTGAAGCGCAATCCGCCCGCTTGGGTGGATTTTATGATGCGGTTTGAGCTGGGGCTGGAAAAGCCGGCGGCAAACCGGGCGCGGCAGAGTGCGGCGGTGATTGCGTTCTCATATATTGCGGGCGGGTTTATTCCCCTGCTGCCGTACATGCTGCTGGCGCATGCCGGTGACGCGCTGCGAGCCTCTGTCGGCATTACGCTGGTGGCGTTGTTTTGTTTTGGTGCAATTAAAGGACGGCTGACAGGCAGCGGAATGCTGCGGTCTGCCATTCAAACGGTGAGTATCGGTGGGCTGGCTGCCGCTGCCGCGTATACGCTGGCCCGGCTGTTGAGCGGACATTCCAGCGCGTAGGTCTCCGGACACCCGGAGAGACGGGAGTCATCTTTGTCCAGCTCGATTTCTCTGGATATCCCTGAAGCGCAGGCGACGCTTGCGCAGCAGTTTCAAGCGGTGCGCGGCGCGACGGCGGCACTGGCGGCGCGCCTGAGCGCGGAAGATCAGATGGTGCAGTCCTGCGCCGAGGCCAGCCCGGTGAAGTGGCACCTGGCGCATACGACCTGGTTTTTCGAGACATTTGCTCTGCGGGAGTTTCTCCGCGACTACCGGCCCAGCCATCCTGAATTTCTCTGGCTGT